>DATHHO010000093.1:0-45744 GCA_035317125.1 Puia sp. | reverse complement strand
CAACCGTATTGCCCATCATATCAATATCCCGTTCACGGTGGGCGGAGGCATCAGCAGCGTGGAGGATGTGAGCATACTGTTGCAGAACGGGGCGGATAAGATCTCCGTAAATACTTCCGCGTACAAGAGGCCGGCCCTGCTGGGTGAGCTCGCAAAGGAATTCGGCAGCCAGTGTGTGGTCCTGGCCATCGACACCCGTCAGGAAGAGGATGGGGAATGGTATGTGTACCTGAACGGTGGAAGGGTGAGGACGGACGCGAAATGCGCGGACTGGGCCAGACAGGGGGTCGATCTGGGCGCAGGGGAGATCCTGCTGACCTCCATGAACCATGATGGCACCAAAAAAGGCTTTGCCATCGATATTACCCGTAAACTGGCAACATCTTTGCCTGTTCCTATCATAGCCTCCGGAGGAGGCGGAACGATGCCCCATTTCACGGATGTTTTTGAGAATGGGCGGGCGGATGCCGCGCTGGCCGCAAGCATTTTCCATTTTAAGGAAATCGGTATTCCGGAATTAAAAGGATATTTGCAGGACCGTCATATTGCGGTCCGGATATGATTCATCACTTATTGACATGCAAGATTTACAGATAGATTTCGGGAAATATTCAGACGGTCTGGTCCCTGCCATCATACAGGATGACGAAACGCAGAAAGTGCTGATGCTGGGGTATATGAATGCGGCAGCGCTGGAAATGACCTGGCAGGAAAAAAAGGTCACCTTCTTCAGCCGGTCGAAAGGCCGCCTGTGGACAAAGGGAGAGGAGAGCGGTAATTTTATGTTGCTGAAAAGCATTGCAGTGGATTGCGACCAGGATTGTCTGCTGATCAAGGCCGATCCGCTTGGGCCCGTATGCCATACGGGATCGGATACCTGCTGGAATGAAAAGAACCACCATGAAGAGTTCCTGTTCGGTCTCGAGGAGATCATTCAGTCACGGAGGCAGGCTTCCCCGGAAGACTCCTATGTGGCGAGCCTGTTTGCAAAGGGTCTCAATAAAATAGCCCAGAAGGTAGGGGAGGAGGCGGTGGAGCTCGTAATCGAGGCAAAAGATCACAATGAAAAGTTATTTTTGAACGAGTCGGCCGACCTTATCTTTCATTTCCTCGTTCTGTTAAACGTAAAAGGATATAATTTGCAGGATGTTATCGGCGTTCTGAAGGAACGTCACCATAAATAAACGTAAAACAACATTTTTCGATGAAATACTTCTTCTGGATGATCATGGCTCTTCCTGTGACCGGTGTCGCGCAGGGCACCAGCGAGCCTAAATTCCTCATTTCTGGTAATGTGAAAGGGATAACCGATAATTCAAGCGTTTTTCTGATCGATATGACCCGATCGGGCGATACCCTTGGCAGGGCGAAAATAATAGGTGGACAATTCGAGCTGAGCGGGCATCTGAGCGAACCCAGCATGTACGGGATCAGTTTTGGCAGCCGGGAGAAGACATTGCCGATGTTCATCGGGAATGATAAGATCAGCGTGACCGGCACCGTGGAAGACCTGGCTTCCATGAAAGTGACAGGCTCCTCTTCCAACGACGATTTTACGGAGTTTCAGCGGACATTCAATCCTTATTTCACGCACCTGACCGCAATGGACAAGCTGGCCAGATCGCCTGGAGGGGCCGGTAAACAGGATTCCCTCAGAATAGTGTACAAGGGCCTTATGGATTCTGTCCAGATGACCCTTGACCAGTTCATCGCGAAGAAGAGCGCTTCCTATGTCTCTCCCTTTGTGCTGATCGTACTCGGCCAGCTGACCCAAGATATAGCTCTCCAGGAGAAGAGATTCAACGCGCTCAGTCCGGAAGTAAAAACCGGTTATTATGGTCAGTACCTGCAAACACAGATCGACGAAGCGAAGGTCGGCGCATTGGGCACCGAGGCCATTGATTTTACACAAAGCGATACATCCGGCCGTGCCGTTACGCTGTCCTCTTTTAAAGGCAGGTATGTGTTGGTGGATTTCTGGGCCAGCTGGTGCGGGCCTTGCCGGATGGAGAATCCAAATGTGGTGGCAACTTACAAAAAATTCAAAAGCAAGAATTTCACGGTGCTCGGCGTTTCGCTGGACAAGACCAAAGACCCCTGGTTGAAAGCGATCAAGGCGGATGGCCTGGACTGGACACAGGTGAGCGACCTGAAGTTCTGGAATAACGAGGTGGCCGTGAAATATCACGTACAAAGCATACCTCAGAATTTCCTCATCGATCCCTCCGGGAGAATTATCGGCAAGAACCTGAGAGGGGCGGACCTCCAGGCCAGGCTCTGCGAACTGCTGGGTTGTAATTAGACGATTACGGGCCAGTCGGGCTTCTGGTCAGACCGGTCGTTGCGGCCTATCCGTCTGCATGATTGACCTTCCCGTTGCTAATTGATATCTTTCCCTTCCTGTAAGGTTTTTAAGGCTTTCTCGATATTGGTCTTGTTGCCATTGTCCGGCGCCTGGGCCAGGGCTTTCTTTGCATACTCAGTCGCTTTTTTGTAATCCCCCATGCCGGAATATCCTCTGGCCATTCCCATATTCGTCGTGAATTCATTGGGATGCCGGTCGTAGTTCATTTTAAACGCATCGAACGCATCCTTCGTTCTTTTCTGGGCCAGCAATTGTCTGGCGTACTGATGCACTTCGATCACCTTGCCCAGCGGCAGCGCCTCTTTCATCGCCAGGTCCGCCTCCTCTTTTTTCCCCTGGAGTACGAGGATCTGCGCCTTGGTGGAAAGGGTCTGGAAATTCTTATCTCCGAAAAAAGGTGAACTGACCGCTTCATTGGCCCAGACCAGTCCTTCATCGAGGTCCGTATTATGCAGTGCGCAGAACTGTGCGGCCTGGTCAAGGGCATTCCAGGTAAAGCCACTATTGTTGCGCAATTCGCGGCGGAAGGATGCCAGCTGCTGACCGATATAGTCTACATCGACCTTAAAAGGGATCATTAGTTTTTCCCATTCCACCGAGACGGTGGCCGAGCTGTCGGTCTGGTCCATGAACTCGTACTTCAGCCATTCCACGCTCTTGTCCAGCGGTGAAGGTTTGACTTTTACCCGCAGCGCGTCTTCCTTCGGATCGTAGAAGAAGCTTCCCCATGAAGAAGAATTCCGGGAAAAGATCAGCGTGCATTCATTGGGGTCATAGGCAATAAAGAGCCCATATTTTCCGGCAGCCAGGGGCTGTCCTTCGATCTTTACATCCGCGGTGAACTCAATGGTCGTATTTTCATTGGCGCCTGCTCTCCACGGCGCAGCCTTGCTGGTGCCGAAGCCCTGATCGGTATAACCCACAGGGATGAGCGAGCCCCAGATCTTCCCTTCTCTTCCCTTTACATGGGGCCGGTCATAATGAATGCTGACATCGGTGAGACCTATGCGCTCGGAAACGGAGGCTTTTTTATTTCCTCCGCCAGGTGCGGTAGACAGCTGGGCATGAGTGGTCAGGCAATATAATAACTGGAAGGCAAGCAGCATGCCTGTGGGCAGAGCTTTTTTCATAATGGAAGTTTTAATAGATTAGCAGTGGTTGCTGTATCCTTCCAAATATAAAATGATTTTATCTTATGCTAATTGCCGCTTATACAATTGAACGGTATTCTCATAGCCCAGATAAAGAGCGTCGCAGACGAGGGCATGGCCGATGGAGACTTCCTTTAGTCCTGGGATATTCCGGGCAAAATATTGCAGATTATGGAGATCGAGGTCATGGCCGGCATTCAGCCACAGACCGAGCTCACCGGCCCGGCGGGCTGCCGCCAGATAAGGAGCAAGGGCTTTTTCTTTGCCAGCGGAGTAACCATGGGCATAGGCTTCCGTGTACAATTCGATGCGGTCCGTTCCTGTTTCCGCGGCGCCTTCCACCATTGCGATCACTGGGTCTACAAAGATGGATACGCGGATACCGGCCTTTTTAAAAATGCCGATGACCTCTTTCAGATAATCTTTGTGACGGATAGTGTCCCAACCGTGATTGGATGTGAGCTGACCCAGCGCGTCCGGCACCAGCGTCACCTGTTCAGGCTTCACGTTAAGTACGAGGTCGATAAACTTCTGCTCCTGAGAGTTCCCTTCAATATTAAATTCTGTGGTAATGATCTTTTTGATATCATACACGTCCTGGTAACGGATATGTCTTTCGTCGGGGCGGGGATGAACGGTGACCCCATCGGCGCCAAACAGCTGGGCGTCGGTGGCGGCTTTTACCAGATCGGGATTATTGCCACCACGGCTGTTCCTGAGGGTGGCGAATTTATTGATATTTACCGAAAGCTTTACCATGGCCCAAAGGTAAAAAAGGCTTGCGAGATCCCGGAGGGAGTTTCACAAACCTTTCAGGGTTCAGGGATCAGGGTGCTTCTGTTATTGTTTGATAAGCTTTGTCTTGTAGATAGTATCTCCTTCGGAAGTCTTGATATCGAGCTGGTACGCGCCCAGCTGTAAAGACTGCAGGTTTTCGAGCGGGATCTTGTTGACGCCCTTGCCGAGACCAGCGCCCATCATCCTGATGATCTTAGAATTTTCAATATCCTCCAGAAGTATTATACAATCTTTGTCCTCTGCACACATTACTTCGATCGTAATAAAATAGTCGAACGGATTAGGGTAGACTGAAATCTCGATTGGCATATCTGATAATTATTGATTCTGATGCGGAAATTTGGTAACAACCCGAACCGGTATCAGTGCAGGCATTAATTCCTTTCGCATTTCGCTGGAGGTAAGTAAAGAGATCAACTGGGTAAGAATAGTAGTTTTCATGAGTACGTGTTTAGGCTGATAGATGCTAATACAAGGCCAAACACCTAAGATTTTGACAATCAGTCCATTACTGACCTTGAAACTAATCCTTTTGTCCCAGTTTGGGAAATTTCAATAAGCTTTGGGAAGAAAATGCGTAAAAATACGAGACGATATTGCGGAAAATACTAAAACCTGCCCACCAATTTCAGGTTCAGCAGGCGTGGGGTCAGGCGGTTGGGCAGGGCGTAGGTGGTATTGGAGAAATCTTTGATCAGCTGATAAGAGATCGTATTGGCGCGGTCGATCAGATTGAACACTTCAAGGGTCGCCCAGATATTCTCGAAATTGCGGAAAGGGCTGTGTCTGCGGCGGTTGCTTTTTTCACTGTCCAGCAATAATGCGCTGAACCCGATGTCGATGCGGATATAGGGATCGATGACGAGGGCATTGCGGTACCTGATATTGTTTGGGAGATTGAAAGGCAGATTGCTGCCATAGAGGAAATTCAGGTATACCTTCAGGTTCTTGTTCGTAGCCAGATAATCCTGGAGGTAGAGCCCGAAAGTGAACAGGCGGTCAGATGGGCGTCGCACCCAGCCTGGATGAACCTTCGTGCTGTCCAGTGGATGGTTCAGCGAATCCAGTGTATAATTATAGAAAAAGGTATCGATCTTCTCCATGGTCTTCATAAAGCCCAGGCTGATCCAGCTCTCTGCATCTTTCACCAGCTCTCCGAACAACCGGAATTCTACACCAGTGGCATATGCTTTCGCATCGTTCAGCCCGAAATACTGGATGTGTACATTATTGATGTCATAAGGGTCTACCCTGGTGATCTGCTTGTAGTACGCTTCTGTGGTAAAACGGAAGGGACGATCACCCATCTTGAAATTATGATCGAGCCCCACTACCGCCTGCCAGCTTCTCTGCGCCTTCAATCCTTTGTTCAGCGTGCCGCCTGGCTGAAGCATCTCACGGAAGAAAGGCGGCTGATCGTAGACGCCCAATGCCCCCCGGTAAACAAAATCCTTTCTGGAGTTCTTTGGTTTCCAGGAAAACCCTGCCCTTGGTGAAAGGAGCAATTCGTTATTGAGGGTATTGTAGTTGTAGCGAAGACCTGCCTGCAAGGTAAAGCTGCCGGAATCCGAAAAAAGGATATTATCCTGGACGAATCCGGTCAGCCGGGTGATGGACAGGTCGGAAGCCGATTTTACGACGTTACTCAGCACGATAGATCCCGGCGTGTAGGGCAGGGAGTAACCGGCAGAATCCTGATATTGCCATTCATTCAGCTTGTCGTGGACGATCTGTTGTTCGGCGCTCAGTCCCCATTGCACAAAGTGCCTGCGCAGGTCCAGATAGCCTTTGTGGGTTGCGTTCCATACCGTTATATCGAGACGGTCACGGGCATAGTTCTGATAAACGCCCGCACCCAGCGGATTGGTGATCAGGCCGAATGTTGCGCTGCTCTTGTCGAAATCCCGGTCACCAAAGAGGTATGCGCCGGTGATGTCATAGGATTCCTTTTCATTATCGCCAAAGCGGGAAGCCATCCATTTCAGACGCAGGTTTTTTCTCACCTGCTGGGTCAGGGACAGCCCCACCATATTGGTCTGGTACCCATCCTTTTCCTGTCCGTCAAAAAAGATATCCAGGCCAAGGTTAGCCGTGTAATAAGGAGAAAATACGGAGGAGGTCAGCTGCGAGGATTGTGGGGCCAGATTGAATTTCGTCTGGGAAATAGTCCCCATAAGCTCCAGCAGATTCTTGTTATTCAGCTGCCAGGTGAGCAAGGCCTGTGCGTCGGATGAGGATGGCGAATAATTGCCTTTCGTCTCCTGGCTGCCCAGCAGGTTCTTGTTCGTTTTATTGCGCAACCCGATCAGGTATGTGAATTTATTATTGGCGCTTACCCCTTCCAGATGGAGACCCTGTTCCAGCAGGCTGATATAGGCGGTGCCGCCGAAACTGCGCGGCTTCCTGTACTGGATATCAAGCGCGGATGAGATCTTATCTCCATATTTCGCCTGGAAGCCACCGGTATAAAAGCTGACGCTTTTGGTCATTTCGGGATTGATAAAGCTCAGCCCTTCCTGTTGGGCATTGTTCACGAGGTAAGGACGGAACACTTCAAAATCGTTCACATAGATCAGGTTCTCGTCGTAGTTCCCGCCTCTTACGGTGTACTGGGAGGTCAGCTCGTTGTTGGAGCCGACGAAGATCTTGATCAGGCTTTCGATGCCGCCGATGGGGGTGGGGATATTGATGGCGTTCTTGGGATTGATCTTGACCAGACCGGCCTCCCTTCTCTCCCGCTGATCGGTGACCACGACCTCCTGGAGTTGCTTCCCGGCTTTTTCCAGTCTGAGGACCACCCTTTCCTGCTCATTCTCATTCAATAAAAAATTCCGTTGTTCGGTGCGATAACCTGTGAAGGAGAACACCAGGGCAAATGCCTTTTCCGCCGGAACCCTGATGCGGAAGGTGCCGGAGTCGGAGGTGACTATGCCCGATTGCTTGCCAAGGACCGTAACGGATACCCGGGGGAGAGCATTCTCATTTTCGTCCAGTATCCTGCCCGATACAGTAGCCGATTTCTTTTGCGCCGGCGATGACTGGAAGATCAACAGGGAAAGGATGAACAGGGCAAGCGGTACAATTCTCAATGAAAAGCTATTTTGGATGACCGAAATTAAACAGATTTGTCTTCTCAGAAAAACGCAATTACGGGGATTTTATGTTTATTTAGTAGTATGAACCGATGGTTATTCCTGACTTTATTTTGTTTTTGGGCCCTGGCCGCCTGTGAATCGAAGCGTGTCCGGGTCAGAGACACGCTCCGTCATGGAAAGTCGGATGACCGTTCCGGTAATGGGGAAGTCCATGGACAGGATGTGATACCGACCGGCGCTGAGCTGGACAGTTCTCTGCTGTCGTTAAAAAAGGGCCCATGGGCGGCTACCGATGATGTGATGAGCCAGGACTGGAAACTGGATGATGCCGACCAGCCGCACTGGAATGAGGTCTTCTGGGATTCGTCCAGCGATACCCGGCAATATCCCGAACTGGCCCTTTTCCGCGATTATTCGGTGACCGAAAATGCCCGCTGCCGTATGCGGACGGGGAAATGGAAATTATATAAAGAAAGCAGGGCGCTGATCCTGAGGTTCGGGGATGGCTTTTCCCGTATCTATTTTATAAAGGGGATCGCCATGAAGCAAATGGAGCTTATATGGAGAAAGACACCAAACGATTCGGTGCTTATAAAGCTATCCGCAGACGCGGCCATACATAAACGCTCAGCCGAAGACCCTTATCATCCCGTCAATAACGACTGGCGGATAAAGCCCAAAGCTTCCGAAACGGATGAGCAGTTGCGGTTGCGGTTGAAACAATGCGTACATTTTTATGCCCTGTTCTTCCATGACAACAACCAGCGGCAACTGACGGAGATCTCATTCAGCGGTCTGCCCACTTGTTTCGTCTGGTACAACGGAGGGATCGGGATGGAGGCCAGGGCCGACCTGGACAAAAAATGGATCGATTGTTTCTATTCCACCTTCCAGGCCCTTAAAGCCTATGAAATGTTGTCATCCATATTGAGGAAGCACGATCTGAAATGGCCGGAACATCCTACCAGCTGGGTGAAGCAGACTGCGGAAGTGCTGGACCAGCTTTGCGATAAATTATAGCTCCATCGCAGCCTGACCGGCAGGAATGGGGTTGTCCGATAACCTGAATGGCGGCTACTCGATGCTTTTAAGGGTGCGGATCGTGGCCTTGGGATCGGCGGAGCTGAACACGGTATTCCCGGCCACCAGGACGTTTACACCGGCTTTTACCAGGCTTGCGGCGTTTTCTGTCGTTACACCCCCGTCGACCTCTATGAGCGTGGCTAATCCCCTTTCCTGGATCATGCGCCGCAGATTGCGGATCTTCTGGTAGGAATGCGGGATGAATTCCTGTCCGCCAAAGCCGGGGTTGACACTCATAATAAGCACCATGTCGAGGTCATGGAGGACATCGCTCAGCAGCTCAACGGGGGTATGTGGGTTAAGCGCCACGCCGGCCTTCATGCCGAGGGATCTTATCTGCTGGATATTGCGGTGAAGATGCGGGCAGACCTCGTAATGCACGGTGAGCCGGTCGGCCCCCGCTTTCCTGAATGCTTCCGCATATTTTTCAGGTTCAAGGATCATGAGATGGACGTCGAAGTCCTTGGTCGTCGCCTTCCGTAACTGTGCGATCACCGGAAGCCCATAACTGATATTGGGGACAAAGCGGCCATCCATGACATCCAGGTGGTACCAGTCGGCCTGGCTTTCATTCAGCATTTTACATTCTTCTTCCAGTCTGAGAAAATTGGATGCGAGCAGAGACGGCGCAATTATCGGCATGGTTAAGTTTTTAATCTTTTTATTCCTTCTTTGGCTTCGGTGAAATCTTTATCAAGGGCCAGCGCTTCCTGATAGTATACGATGGCTTCATCCTTCTTTCCGGTGGCTTCAAAACAACGGGCCATCCAGTAATAGCCATCCGGATAGGTATTGGAAACGGTGATGGTCATCTGAAATGTTTTCAGGGCTTCTTCATAATTCTTCTGCTTATACAGAATGATCCCTTTTTCAAGGTAGGCATCGGTGAATTTCCAATCGCGGCGGATGCAGGAGTCGAACTGATCCATGGCCTTTTTATATTGTCTGGAATTGGAATAATAGATCCCTTTGATATACAGAGGGTCGATCAGCTCGCTGGCGAGGTCCTTGCTCAGGACTTCATCGCATAATTGCAGGGCCTGCGGGTTGCCGTTCTCGGCATAAAGGTGGGCGAGCTCCAGCGCATAGGTATTCACAGGCTGTATGGACCAGGCTTTTTTCAATGCCGTGATGGCGCCTGCCGTGTCTTTTGACTTTTCCAGCAGCAGGCCTTTTTCGTACCAGGCCTCAAAATTCAGGGAATCCTTTTCCAGGATATGATCATAAAGACCCAGGCCTTCCTTCAGCTTTCCCGACTGCACATAGATGTCTCCCAGCATTCCGGAAAAGCTGCTGTTGCCAGGGAATTTTTTCAGGCAATCCTGTAATAGCTTTATGGCTTCGTCGGTCTGGCCGGTGATCGAAAGGGTGGCCGCATACCGCAGACCCGTTGCTTCCCCGGGATGAAGCTCCCAGGATTTATGGTAATCATCCGCGGCGATCTCATGAAAGTTAGTTTTCGACAGGAGCTCGGCCCTCCGGAAATACAGACCCGCCAGACCATTGGGATCCGAATGGCGGATACTGTCCGTCAGGGCGGCGAATGGCGGTCTGGCCAGCAGAACCCCGATGTCGGTATCCTTCTTATTCTCCGGACCTTTGCAGGAAAGAAATAATATTCCAACCAGCAGTCCTGTCCGGCACAGCGACCGCAGGAATGAGCCTGGTCCCGATGACTTGTTCATTGGGTAAAACTACATTAATTTTCGTTTTCGGACCCCGGGTCGTAGATTTGAAGGATGTATAACACACTATTATTCCTGCATAGCCTCCTGAGATGGATCATTCTTCTCCTGGCCCTTATCGCTGTCTGGCGGAGTGGGTCCGGCATGTCCGGAGGCAAGCTTTTTACTGCTGCGGATAAGAAGACAGGTCTCTTCCTTATGATCGCTGCGCATATCAGCTTGCTGATCGGATTGTATCAGTGGGTCACCGGTCCACTGGGATTGAAAAATATCCAGAATATGGGGTTCGGCGCGGTGATGAAGGATCCGGTCTTCCGATTTTATGGAGTGGAGCATTTAACGGGTATGATCATAGCCATCATCCTCATTACCGTCGGGCGCGGGGTCAGCAAGAAAAATATCCCTGACGCGTTGAAGCATAAAAAGACCTTCTGGTTCTTTCTTATCGCGCTGATCATCATCCTGGCTTCCGTGCCCTGGCCTTTCCGTGCCGGGATCGGCAGGCCGTTGCTGCCTCATATGTAATGACTATCGGGCCGGGTATGTACCGTGCTCAGCATAAAAAAGCCGTCCGGACTTTTGGTCTGGACGGCTTAACTTTTTTAACAGGGGCCAACAATTCAGGTTGTTCAGGGGGATCATGGATAGATCGGGTTGGCTGTTCGGATGGTTTTTAAAAGGATTCAGGATCGGTTGGTTTTTCTGGATCTGGTCTTTTTCTGGATCTGGTCTTTCAAGGGATGGTGGCCTGGTGGTCTTTTAAAGGATGATCGTTCATTGGATCGGTGGTCTTTCAGTGGATAGCTGGTTTTGTCTTTTACAGGATCGGATCGTTGGTTTTAAAGGGTTTCAGGATCGGGATTCTTTGGTTTTTCAGCGGTATCGGTTATTTGCTGTTGCTGATACAAAGATGGTCAACCGATGAGGGGAAATGAAACTTTTTCGACCGGTATCCGGTTTTTTCCGACGAATCGACCATATGCCCGACGAATGGATCGCCCTGTCCTCTTTGGGGGATCCATAGAGGGGGATCAGAGGATATTCAGCCTTCTGACCAGTTCTTCCTTATGGTCCTTGCTTACGGGGATCTGGTTGCCCTGGAGATAGATCGTGTTACCTCTTATATCATCAATTTTGTTAATATTTATGATATAGGAGCGGTGGACCTTAAGAAAGGAGTTCCCGGTCAGTTTCTCCTCCAGGTTTTTCAGCGTGCTGTAGGTGATATAGCTTTTGCCCGCTGTTACAAACTTTACATAGTCCCGCATGCTCTCGATGAAAAAGATATCGTCTTTGACCAGTTTGACCAGCTTGTCCTCCGACTTGATGAACAGGAAATCGGTATCGCTCTGTACGGGTGACTGGGAGGGCTGCGTGGGCAGGATGGCTTTGGTTGACGTGGAGGACGAGCTGGCGGAGGCCTGATCTGTCTCATTGCCGATCTTTTGTACGGCTTCGAGGAAACGTTTATAGGTGAAGGGTTTTTTCAGATAATCGTTTACATGATACTGAAAGGCGTCGAATGCGTATTCTGTTTTGGAAGTGGTCAGAATGATCTTGGGAGAGTAGGTGAGGCGGTCCAGCAGCTCGAACCCGCTGGCGCCGGGCATTTCAACGTCCAGGAAGATAAGGTCCGCCTGGTCCTTGTCGAGGAAATCGAGGGCGTCCGCAACATTGAGGAAATGTCCTTTTACTTCGATAAGCCCGCTCTTATCACAGAATTTCTTCAGGAAATCGGCAGCGATCTGAATATCCTCTACTATAATGCAGCTTATTTTCATGGACATGGATTCAACATTCTCCGGCCGGCAGCCCGAAGATCCTTCGTTCAGCAGGTCGTATTGAATATTTTCAGTCTTTTAAATTCGTTTTCTATGACCTGCCGGGCTTCATCTTTCCGGGTCAGCAAAAGATGATAGTGCGGTCTTTCCTGCGCTGCCTGGTCCCCCGAGCAATTATCTTCCAGTTGCTGGCATAGCTGCTGTATATCGGTGAACCCTACATAACCGAACAATGTCTTGCATTTATGCACGGAAGTCCTGAGCCCATTGTTATCCCGGTTCATGTGCGCCGTCTCTACATCTTTCCAGTAACCGGGCAAATCTCTCAGAAAATCCTCGAATACGACCTGGGCATAGACGGAATCCCCTTCGAAAAGCTCGTCGAGGAAGGTCCTGTCCAGACGCTCATTAAAAATGAACCTATCCGGGTTGGGGTCTTTCATAGGAAGCGATTTTTAAATAATAACAACTTCGTCAATAGATTAGCTGTATTTTATAACAGTAAAATATTCAGATAAGGTTAGCGTTTAATCCATACGGGAAAATAGCCTGAATTATTGTTTAAAATCCAAATTTTGTTATGAAAAGGCCTGCATGAAGAATTTTCTCCATTTTTCAAAGAATGTCTCCGTACTGCCTGATGAAGCGCATACCCAGCTTTACAAGGTGCTTTTCGATTTTCTGGTCGAGCGCATTTCCGTTCCCGGGAACACGGAACAGCTGATCCAGCTGGGCTATAAATCCGTCGGGAAAGGAGTGGAGGAAGTGTTCCATACCTATCTGTTGTTTGAGAAATACCTGACCTCGTTCGAGCAGTCGGTGCAATATACCCGGAAGTCCCTGAGGGAAAGTGTGCGGCAAAGGTTCCCCGCCCTGTTGTGCGAGCCCATTTTTCACATTCTCTTTATTTCGGAGACGGAGCAGAAAAATACCCTGGCTACTCAGTTCCTTCATTCCTTCCTGAAAAATGGCGCCGATAAATTCGGTAGGGGAGGAGAGGGTTATTTTGAAAAGAAGCTGAGGGAGCTCGCTTTACTGGAGGAAAGAAAACAGGAGCCCGAAGTCTTCAGAAGGCTGCAGTCCCTGAGCTTCGAGGCCTTTCAGTTTGTGGGAGAGAATTATGGAACGACCCTCGCCGGAAAGATCTTCGAAAGGACCTACGAGGTCTTTTCGGTACGCTACAAAGAACTTGAATTCTTCCCGCACCTGCTCACCCTCATACCCAAGGATATTGTGGGCAGGGAACATCTGGGGATCTTTACCCAGGCGCAGATCGAACAGGTGTTCCTCGAAAAGCTGGCCGAATCGGAGCAGCTCAATATCGAGCTCGATCAGAAAATAAAGGAGAACGAAGAGACGCAGCGGTTGCTCCGTAAGAACGAGGTGATGCTCAGCAGCGTGATCTCATCCGCCATGGATGCCATTGTCATCATCAACAGGGAGGGCGGCATTATCCGCTGGAACAGTGCGGCCACCGATATTTTCGGACATACGGAAGAAGAAGTGAAGGGTAAGATCCTGACGGAGATCATCATACCAACTTCCTACAGGCAGCTGTACACCGATGGATTTCACCGCTTCCTTTCCGGAGGCAACAGCAACATCCTGAACAAGCGGCTGGAGCTGACCGGTATGCGGAAATGCGGTACGGAATTCCCGATCGAGCTGACGGTGACGGCAATACGCCACGAGAGCGAATTCTATTTTAACGGTTTTATCAGGGACATCTCCATCCGCAAGCAGCGGGAAGAGGAGCTGATGCAGATGAAGGAAAAAGCCGAGCAGGCCGTGAAGGCAAAATCACAGTTCCTCAGCGTGATGAGCCATGAGCTGCGCACGCCGCTCAATGCGGTGATCGGGATCACGCACCTGATGCTCCAGGGCAGTCCGCGTGAAGACCAGCAGGAAGACCTGCGCACGCTGCAATTCTCCGGCGAGAGCCTCCTGAATATCATTAACGATATCCTGGACTTTACCAAGCTCGATTCCGGCAAGATCGAATTGTCCGCCATCGATTTCAATCTGCGCGATCTGGTGCAGAGCCTTTATCAATCCTTCAGTTATAAAGCAAAAGAAAAGCATATCATATTCGACATCGAATATGACGAAAAAATGCCATTCATGGTCAAAGGGGACAGTTTCCGGCTTTCGCAGGTGCTGAACAACCTGATCAGCAATGCCGTAAAGTTCACCCAGGAAGGGTCTGTCAAGCTGAAAGTGGAAATGCAGAGGCCCGGCCCCGATTCGTTCCTTACGAAATTCTCGGTCATCGACACGGGTATCGGCATCCTCCCGGAAAAAAAGGATAAGATCTTCGAGCAGTTCACCCAGGCGGACAGCGATACCACCCGTCTTTACGGCGGCACAGGGCTTGGACTGTCCATCTCCTCCAAGCTTATCGAGCTGATGGACAGTACCATCCTGATCGAAAGTACTCCCGGCCAGGGGTCGGACTTCCATTTCAGCATTACCCTTCGGAAGGCCGATTCGTCGGAGTCAGGCATGCAGGCGGCGACTGTCGAGAAGAGCAATGACCTGTTCCGGGGCAAGCGTATCCTGCTGGCGGAAGACAATCCGTTCAATGCCAATATCGCCCGTCGGTTTATTACCGGCTGGGGCGCGGGAATGGATGTGGTGCTGGATGGACAGCAGGCCCTGGAATTCGCCCTGCGTAAGAAATACGACCTTATCCTTATGGATGTGCAGATGCCGGTGCTTGACGGCTTTGCCTGTACCCGCGCAATCCGCAAATATCTGCCGGATGTGCCGATCATCGCCGTTACTGCCTCTCCGAGGAACGAGATCATCAGCGAGATGATCGCCAGCGGGATGAATGATTTTGTCAGCAAGCCTTTCAAGCCAAACGAGCTTCGCAGTAAAATGCTGGAGTATCTGGAATAAGCCCGGTCTACGCTCCACATTTCCGGGCCGGGATTTATTCTCTCCCGGATGTGGCGCCAGCCGCCCTCGCCCCCAATTCGATCACCTCACAATCTTTCATGTCCTTCCCGTCGATGGTGAACCGGATCAGGGTACGGACCTTGTGCCATCCGTGATTACCGGCGGCCCCGGGGTTCATGTGCAGGCATTCCAGCGCAGGGTCGTACATTATCTTCAGGATATGCGAATGTCCGCAGATAAAGAGCTGTGGCCTGGAGGATGCCAGCTCTTTTTTGACGGCGGGGTTATATCTGGGTGGATAACCGCCGATATGGATCATGAACACGTTCACCTCTTCCGTCTTCCATTGTAACTTTTCGGGATAATGGCTTCTGATCCCATAGCTGTCGATATTTCCGTAAACCCCGCGCAGGGGCTTGAAAGCATTCAGGCGTACGGCTATCCCCGGGTCGCCGAAATCGCCGGCATGCCAGATCTCATCACAGGTCTCGAAATGGCGGAAGATATTTTCGTCAAGGAAATTATGCGTGTCGGATAGCAGTCCGATTCTTTTCATGCGGTAAAGTTAGATTTATTAACTTTCATTTAAATCCATTCAACATGCCTCACTATCATACGCTGGGAAAAATTCCCCATAAACGTCATACGCAGTTCCGCAGACCGGATGGCTCACTCTATGCCGAGCAGCTGTTTTCCACCGAAGGTTTTTCCAATGATTATTCTCTGTTATACCATTGTCATCCACCGACGGAGATCATACGGACCGACGATCCCTACGACGCGATGCCCCGAATAGCGGAGGAGAAAATGCTGAAGCACCGGAGCCTCGAGGGGTTTAAGATCCGGCCGGAAAAGGATTTCCTGCAAAGCCGCAAACCCATACTGGTCAATAACGACGTCCATATCGTGCTGGCCGCCCCGCAGGAGAGCATGCGGGATTATTTTTATAAGAATGCGGACGCGGATGAAATGATCTTTGTGCATGAAGGCAGCGGTACGCTGAAGACCATGTACGGCAACCTTGAATTCGGATACGGGGATTATCTGGTCATCCCACGGGGTACGATCTACCAGATGGAATTCAACAATGCGGACAACCGCTTGTTCATCGTGGAATCCTTCAGCCCCATGCGGTACCCTAAAAAATACCTGAGCAAATATGGGCAGCTGCTGGAGCATTCGCCGTATTGCGAAAGAGATATCCGCGCTCCAAGGGATCTGGTCACCGTGGATGAAAAAGGAGATTTTCTTATCCGCACCAAAAAGAAGGGCAGGGTTTACGGCATCCATTATGGTCATCATCCTTTCGATGTGATCGGGTGGGACGGCTGCTGTTATCCGTTTGCCTTCAGCATCCATGATTTTGAGCCCATCACCGGAAGGGTGCATCAGCCGCCACCGGTACATCAGACCTTTGAAGGAAATAATTATGTGGTCTGCTCTTTCTGTCCCCGGTTGTTCGATTATCATCCCCAGTCCATTCCGGCGCCTTATAATCACAGCAATATTGACAGCGACGAGCTTTTATATTATGTGGACGGAGACTTCATGAGCCGTAAGAACGTGACCCGTGGCATGCTCACGCTGCATCCCAGCGGTATTCCCCACGGGCCGCATCCGGGAGCGGTGGAGCGCAGCATCGGTGCAAAGGAGACAAAGGAGCTCGCGGTGATGGTCGATACCTTCCATCCCCTGAGCCTGACCGTTGAGGCCCTGGAGATCGAGAACCCCGGCTATACCATGAGCTGGGCGGAGTGATTTACGCGGGGACGCCACTATTGCGATTCTTAGTCAGGGGCAGACCGGGACCGGATCGTATTTGCCCTATATTCGTTCTATATCTAAATTATCCCGCTTATGCCCCGTAAACGACTGTTCTGCGCATGGATCTTTGCCCTGGCTCTACTGGCATGCCATCCGAGACAACGAGCAGACCTTATCCTGCACAATGGACGCGTGTATACCGTAGACAGCGCTTTCAGCCTGGCAGAAGCTTTTGCGGTAAGGGACGGCAAGATCCTGGCCACCGGCAGCAACCAGGAGATCCTGGACAAATACCAGTCCGACTCCGTGGTGGATGCTGGCGGAACGCCGGTCTATCCCGGCTTCATCGACGCGCATGCGCATTTTGTGGGGTACGGACAATCACTTTTCTCAGCAGGCCTGTTCGGGAGTGACAGTTTTGAGGAGGTGGTGCGGCGGGTGAAGGCATTTGCGGATAGTCATCCCGGTCAGGCCTGGATACTGGGCAGGGGTTGGGATCAGAATAAATTTCCCGGTAAGTCTTTCCCCGATAATACGCTCCTCAACGAGGCGTTCCCTTCCACACCGGTCGTGTTGGAAAGGGTGGATGGGCATGCCGTCATTGCCAATGCGAAAGCGCTGGAGCTGGCAGGTGCGGCCCCTCACCAGCAGCTGACGGGAGGCGAGGTAGAAACAAAAAATGGGAAGCTCACCGGCATCCTGATCGATAATGCCCAGCGCCTTGTCGGGTCGAAGATCCCGGGGTTATCGGCAGCCGATTATGAGCAGCGGCTGCTGGCGGCGCAGGCAAATTGCTTTGCCCAGGGCCTCACCACCGTAACCGATTGCGGTCTCAACAGGTATGATATTGAAAAGATCGATTCGCTGCAGAAAGCAGGTAAGCTGAAAATGCGGTTATACGTCATGTTGAGTGATAACCAGGACAACCTTTCTTACTATCTGCCGCGGGGACCTTATAAGACAGATCTGCTGTATGTAAAGGGGGTGAAAGCCTATGCCGATGGCGCGCTGGGAAGCCGGGGAGCTTGTCTGCTGCAGCCGTATGACGACAAGCCGGGCTGGCAGGGATTCCTCCTCAGCAATCCAGCGCATTTTGATTCACTGGCGAAATTATTGTCGGGTACGGATTTCCAGCTTTGCACGCATGCTATCGGAGATTCGGCCAACCGCGTCATCCTGAACGTGTATAATAAATATCTCGGAGGAAAAAACGACCGGCGCTGGCGTATAGAACATGCGCAGGTGATCAACGGGGAGGATTTTGTGCTGTTTGGAAAGAGCTCCATCGTTCCGTCCGTGCAGCCCACGCATGCCACCAGCGATATGTACTGGGCAGGCGAACGGCTTGGCGTTGCCCGGTTGAAAGGCGCGTATGCGTACCAGCAGCTTCTGCAACAGAATGGATGGCTGCCGCTGGGCACGGATTTTCCCGTGGAGGATATCAGCCCTTACAAGACCTTTCTGGCTGCCGTGTTCCGGGTGGATTCAAAAGGCTTTCCCGCAGGCGGGTTTCAGCCGGAAAATGCGCTTACCCGGGAAGAGGCCATACGTGGAATGACGATCTGGGCGGCGAAGGCGGATATGCTGGAAAAGGAGATCGGCAGCCTTGAAGCCGGTAAACGCGCCGATTTCATTATCCTCGACAAAGACCTGATGAAGGTCGCGCAGGCGGAAGTGTTACAGACCCATGTGATCTCGACCTGGAGCAGTGGGAAAAAAGTCAGCCAGGCGGGGATCCCCGGGGCCGGGGGGGACCGGCCCTGAGAACCCTGGAAATCCTGAGAACCCGGAAAAAATCAACTAAACGAATATGGAATACAGAGAATTGGGTCAGTCGGGTCTGTCGGCATCCGCGATCACCTTCGGCGCATGGGCCATCGGAGGATGGATGTGGGGAGGGGCGGAACGCAGAGATGCCGTGGCGGCGATAAGGGCCTCTTATGATGAAGGGGTCACATCGATCGATACGGCGCCTGTCTATGGTCAGGGTCTCAGTGAGGACATCGTGGGGGAGGCTCTTCAGGGCATCCCAAGGGACAGGGTGCAGATCATGACCAAGTACGGGATGCGGTGGGATGAAAAGAAAGGGGAATTCGGCTTCAGCAGCAAGGACAATTCCGGGGCTCCGCTGGAGATCTATAAGTGGGCTGGCAGGGCCAGCATCATTAAGGAATGCGAGGACAGCCTGCGCCGTCTGCGGACCGATTATATCGACCTGTATCAGATCCACTGGCCCGACAGTACGACCCCGGTGGCAGAAACGATGGAGACGGTAGCCGATCTGATCCGGCAGGGCAAGATCAGGGCAGCCGGGGTGTGCAATTATAATATGGAACTGATGAAAGAGGCGGAAAAGACGATCTCCCTGGCATCGGACCAGATGCCATACAGCATGGTAAACCGGGGGATCGAAAAGGAACTGGTGCCCTGGTGCATGAAGCATAAAAAGGCCATCCTTGCTTACAGCCCCTTGCAGAGGGGGGTGCTGACGGGAAAGATCGGACCAGGACATTCCTTCGGCGAGGGCGATACCAGGGCGGACAGCAGGTTCTATCAGCCCGTGAACCTTGTCCGCATCAATGCCTTTCTCGACAGCCTCCGGCCCCTGGCAGAGGAAAAGAAGGCCAGCCTTTCCCAGCTTGTCATCCGCTGGACCCTTGACCGCCCGGGCATCACCATTGCCCTCGTGGGGGCCAGGAATGCGGAACAGGCGGTCCAGAACGCAAGGGCTGCAGATGTGAAGCTTTCGGCGGAAGAGATCAGCTTTATCGACCATAAGCTGTATGCGCTGCAACTGGAGGGGTAGGGTGCGGGCCCGGCCCTGAGACGAGCAGGGGGTGCAGGTCAGCATGGATCGGGCAGAGCCTGGCGGGAGACCAGGCGCGGGGTCGGAAACCGGGTGGGGATGTAAGCTGCAAGGGCCTGCCCGGAAACCTTTTGGGCGTTAATTTCAGATTTTGTATATTCGAAATAATAAAAAAACGATTGCCATATGATCAAGTTCCATGAAATAAAGGCCGGGGATATAATTCTGGCGGAATATGAAGGACAACGTTCTGAGGGTGAGGTGATTGAGTTGAACAGGGACGATAAGGAAGTCTGTGTGCGCACCAGTGTGCAGGAATTCTGGTACACAACCGACCAGCTCTACCCGATCCCGCTGAATGATGAGCAGCTGGAGAAATTCCATTTCCAGAAGCAGGAGCTTCCCGATGGCAGCGTCAAGTACATGATGGGACCGTTCCGCATCCTTTTGCGTGCGAAAGGGGATTTTTCGGCTTTTGAGATCTGGTACCGCGAGGACAGGAGGCATATGGCGCAGCCGATCAGCGTCCATGAGCTGCAGAACCATTACCATGATATGACCAAGATAGACCTGGTGCGCGAACCCGCCGTCAGAGTCTGATTATCAAGGATTTTGGCCTTGGATTGCTATTTATGCACATAAATCCGGTTTTTTTCCACGGAATTTTCTTATTTCGTGTTTATATTCCTATCTTTGCGCTCCCAAAAACAGTATGGCTAAACAAGCACTCATTAAACAAGATGGTACGATCATAGAAGCCTTATCCAATGCTATGTTCAAAGTAAAACTGGAAAACGGGCACGAAATACTGGCCACCATCTCTGGGAAAATGAGAATGAATTACATACGGATCTTGCCGGGGGATAAAGTGGGAGTGGAAATGAGCCCGTACGATCTGACAAGGGGGAGAATCATATTCAGGTATAAATAATAATTACAAGATCCTGAACCGAGCGATAGCAAGGTCCATGATACCGATAAAAAGACAAATTATACATCATGAACTGAGCGATAGCGAAGTCCATGTTACCATTGAAAAGACAAATTATACAACATGAAAGTTCGTGCATCCATTAAAAAACGCAGTGCGGATTGCAAGATTGTGAGGAGAAAGGGCAAGCTCTACGTTATCAACAAAAAGAATCCCCGCTTCAAACAGAGGCAAGGATAACCGAGCGAATGCAAAGGCAACCGGGAGACGAGTGCAACTCAGCCGAAGGTTGCGGGCGGAGCCCAACGAGAAGGAGCAAAGCTCCAACGAAGTTCAATTATTTTAAATCGAAAACAAGAATAGATTATGGCTCGTATTGCCGGTGTAGACTTACCAAAAAATAAAAGAGGAGAGATCGGACTCACCTATATCTTCGGTATTGGCGTTTCCACAGCTAAGTATATCCTGAACAAGGCGGAGATCAGCCTGGATAAGAAAGTGCATGAGTGGAATGACGAAGAGCTGAATGCCATCCGTAATATCATTACGAATGAGTTCAAGGTGGAAGGCGCCCTCCGTTCGGAAGTCCAGATGAGCATCAAGCGTTTGCTGGATATCGCCTGCTACCGTGGATTGCGTCACCGTAAGGGCCTGCCGGTCCGTGGCCAGCGCACCCGTACCAACAGCAGAACGCGTAAGGGCAAGCGCAAGACCGTTGCCGGTAAGAAGAAGATAGCTAAGAAATAGAAAATTTTTCAGGCCGGCGGTCGTCAGCCTGATTTTTTTATATGCACCTTTTTTGAGTCAACTACGGATACCCGGTGCAGGAGGAGGGTTGATTCAGGTCCCGGACAGGGATTCATTTTAAAAGACAGATTACCTGATCATGGCAAAAGCACAGCAACCCAGCGCAAAAGCCGCTGCGAAAAAAAGAGTCGTTAAAGTTGATGTTTACGGAGATGCTCATATCACCGCCAGTTTCAACAACATCATCATCAGCATTACCAATAAGAACGGACAGGTCATTTCCTGGAGCAGCGCCGGTAAAATGGGCTTCAAAGGCTCCAAGAAGAACACACCGTATGCCGCCCAGATGGCTTCTTCCGATGCCGCCAAGACCGCTCTTGACGCAGGCCTGAAGAAAGTGGATGTGTTTGTAAAAGGCCCCGGCTCAGGCCGCGAAAGCTCCATACGTGCATTGTCCAATAACGGTATCGAGGTTGTGATGATCAAGGATGTCACTCCGCTGCCGCACAACGGCTGCCGTCCTCCCAAGAAACGCAGGGTATAACAACGCTGGTTCTGTCAATGGACGGAACTGAGCCGATTTAATATTTAAAAGCTGGGTAAGATTCAATTTTAAGATTTTTTAATAATCTTATCCGGGAACTAAAAAATCTAACAAATAAAATTATGGCACGTTACACAGGCCCAAAAACCAGAATTTGCCGCATTTTCGGCGAGCCTATCCTGGGCAATGGCAAATGGTTAACCAAGAACAGTTTCCCTCCAGGTCAGCATGGTCCTACCAAGAAGCGTAAAGCTCCGGGTGAATATGCATTACAGCTGAAAGAAAAGCAGAAAGCGAAATATACCTATGGTATCCTTGAGCGCCAGTTCCGCAAGATCTTCGAAGAAGCCGTCCGCAAAAAAGGCGTTACGGGCGAGAACCTGATCAAATTGCTGGAAGGTCGTCTGGATAACACCGTTTACAGGCTGGGCATCGCCCCGTCCCGTCCTGCGGCCCGCCAGCTGGTTACGCACAAACACATTACGGTAAATGGGGAAGTGGTGAATATCCCTTCTTACCAGCTCCGCCCGGGAGATAGCATCAGCCTTAAAGAAACTACCCAGGGCAATGCCGGCATCACCGCTCTTATCCGCGGCAAGAATGCAAAATTCAGCTGGTTGGATTGGTCCGAGAGCGAATTCAAAGGCACTTTCATCGCTTATCCCGAGCGTGAGAATGTTCCTGAGAACATTAAGGAGCAGTTGATTGTTGAATTGTATTCCAAGTAATCCACTCCGGGCGATCCGGTAGTGAAGGTTGAATTAAAATCGTTAAATCGTAAATTTAAATATGGCCATTTTAAATTTCCAGAAACCAGACAAGATCATTCTTCAAAAAGCGACTGATTTCGAAGCTCAATTCGAATTCCGTCCTTTGGAGCCGGGTTACGGCGTGACGGTCGGCAACGCTCTTCGCAGGGTATTGCTGAGCTCTCTCGAAGGTTACGCCATCATCGGCGTCAAGATCGAAGGAGCAGATCACGAATTCGCTACCCTGAAGGGGGTAACGGAAGACGTGGTGGAAATTATCCTGAATCTTAAACAAGTTCGTTTTAAGAAGAAGGTAGAACATGAAGTTGCCCAGGAAAAAATTACGCTTAGCCTGAAGAACAGAACGGATTTTACCGCTGGTACGCTGGGCGAAGCCACTCCGAGCTTCGAAGTGATGAACCCGGGCCTGCTCATCTGCACCCTGGATTCTTCTGCAAAGCTGGACATCGAAATAACCATCGGCAAGGGCCGGGGATATGTTCCTGCTGAAGACAACAAGCCAAAGGACGCGCCATTCGGATATATTCCTACGGATTCTATCTTTACGCCGATCAAGAACGTAAAGTACACGATCGAGAATACCCGTGTGGAACAGCGCACCGACTTCGAAAAGCTGATCATGGAAGTCTCCACCGACGGAACGATCCACCCGGAAGAAGCCGTCAAACAGGCTTCCCGTATCCTGATCCAGCACCTGATGATCATCACGGACGAGAACATCACCTTTGATAATAAAGAAGAAAAGAAGGAAGACCTGGTCGACGAACAGACCCTTCAGCTGCGCAAGATATTGAAGACCCCGCTGGAAGACCTCGATCTTTCCGTACGTGCCTTCAACTGTCTGAAAGCAGCCAAGATCAACAGCCTCAGCGAGCTGGTGACCTACGAGCAGGAAGACCTTATGAAATTCCGGAATTTCGGTCAGAAATCACTGGCTGAGATCGAGCAGGTGCTGGGCGAAAGAGGCCTTCACTTCGGAATGGACCTCGGCAAGCTGAAAGTAGATGATGAATGATTTTTAACATAGGGCCCGGCGTAGCCGGGCCTCTGTATTTTCTAATATAGTCTTGTAATTCCTGACACGGTACAAGGCTTTTAAACACAAACGTCATGCGTCACGGAGACAAAATCAACAACCTCAGCAGGACCGCTTCCCACCGGAGAGCGCTGCTCAGCAATCTGGCCATCCAGCTGATCACGCACAAGAAGATCGTCACCACACTGGCCAAGGCCAAGGCCCTGCGGACCTATGTAGAGCCGCTGATCACCAAAGCAAAAGAGAACAGCACGCACCAGCGTCGTATCGTATTCAGCTATCTTCAGGATAAAGAAGCCATCACCGAACTGTTCGGGAACGTCGCTACCAAAATAGCCGGCCGTCCCGGCGGTTATACCCGGATCATCAAGCTGGGCGCCCGTGTAGGAGACAATGCAGAGACAGCGCTTATCGAACTGGTGGATTTCAACGAGATCTACGGCAAGGGCAAAGGAGAAGCTAAAGAGGCGACAGGTAAGAAGACACGCCGTGCGGGTGGAGCAAAGAAAAAGGCCGGAGGGAAGTCCGAAGACACCGTCGCCAGCGCTGAAGAAGCTCCAGCGGAAGAAGTCAAAAAAGAAACGAAAAAAGAGAAGAAAGCAGCCGAATAGCATGTTAACTTAATCGATATAAAGGCAGGACTTTTTTCAGAGTCCTGCCTTTTTGCATAATATTCATTTACTTTGCAAAACTTTTTACGATAAATGTCCATCACAACGACCCAAGCGCCGGCCATCCTGCTACTCGAAGATGGTTCCGTTCATCATGGCAAAGCATTTGGAAAGAAAGGCACCACCTCCGGCGAGATCTGTTTCAATACCGGAATGACCGGATATCAGGAAGTATTTACCGACCCCAGCTATTTCGGACAGGTGCTGATCATGAACAGCGTACATATCGGCAATTACGGGGTCAAGGATAGCGATATCGAATCCGGCAGCGTAAAGATCCGCGGGCTGATAGGCCGGAACCTTGAGGAACAATTTTCGCGCAAACAGGCCAGGGGCTCGCTCGATGAGTACCTGAAGTTGAATAATATCATCTGCATAGAAGGGGTGGACACCCGCTCGCTGGTCGCGCATATACGCACCCAGGGGGCGATGAACTGCATTATTTCCACCGAGATAACGGATATAAAGGAACTGAAGGCTGCTCTGGCAAAAACGCCTTCCATGGATGGGCTGGAACTGGCCTCCGTCGTCAGCACGGAGATAGAATACGAAATGGGAGATCCCGAGGCTTCCGTCCGGATAGCGGTGATGGATTATGGCGTCAAGCAGCATATCCTCAAATGCATGGTGGAGCGCGGGGCCTTTGTAAAGGTATTCCCGGCTAAGACAGCGCTTGCCAGGGTCAGAGAATTCCAGCCCCATGGCTATTTCCTTTCCAACGGCCCCGGCGACCCGGCCCCGATGGACTATGCCATCTCGACGGTTAAAGAGATCCTGAAAGAGAAAAAGCCCCTGTTCGGCATCTGCCTTGGCCACCAGTTACTGGCCCTGGCCAATGATATCCCGACCTTCAAAATGCATCATGGGCACCGGGGCCTCAACCACCCGGTAAAGAACCTGGTCACGGGAAGGTGTGAGATCACCACCCAGAACCATGGATTCGGCGTGGACCCCGCCTCCGTCCGCAAGGCCTCGAATATCGAGATCACCCATGTCAACCTGAATGACGAATCCATTGAAGGGATACGCCTGAAGGACCGTCCTGCCTTTTCCGTACAATACCATCCCGAAGCTACCCCCGGTCCCCATGACAGCCGTTATCTGTTCGATGACTTTATGGAGCTGATAAAAAATCAATCATAGCCACATGAAAATAGCCATCATCAACGGACCCAATCTCAATCTGCTCGGTACACGGGAGCCGGAAGTTTATGGCAGCCAGACCTTTGAGCAATATTTCGCGGAGCTGCAGAAAAAATATCCAGACATCGTGTTCACCTATTTTCAGAGCAATGTTGAGGGGGAGCTGGTCAATGAATTACAGAAGGCAGGGTCTTCTGCGGACGGAATTATCCTCAATCCGGGAGGCTATACGCATACCTCCGTAGCCATTGGAGATGCCATTGCCGCCATCGCGGCGCCGGTGATCGAAGTGCATATCAGCAATGTACAGGCCCGGGAAGATTTCCGCAAGATCTCCCATGTATCCGCAAAGGCAAAAGGGACTATTGCCGGACTGGGGCTGACGGGCTATGAGCTGGCCCTGCGATACTTTCTCTGATTAAGCCTCCTGAACAAGCTACGGCTCCGATTACTGCTCCCGCCGGCGCAAATTATAAGAATACCCGCATCATCAGGGCAAAGCCCGTATCCTGCCTGGGGTCTTCGGTCTTCCGGATGATATGCAAGCCATTCGGGCTCCAGATCTTGAATACTTCTCCTTTCTTCCTCAGCGCGACCTCGTGCTCTATTGTGGGCATCAGGACACCGCGGGCTATCCATCCCAGGTCACCCCTTGTGGGCCCTTCTCCTCCCATCGTATAGGTCTGGGCAAGCTGTTCGAAGCTGGCCGATCCCGTCTTCAGCCTTTCCAGTATGCTGTTGCCGATGGAGTCGGCGATCCGGTACCGGAAAACGGAAGTGTCGATAAAGATCTGGCTGATACGGTAGAAGAGGTTCGGCGCCTTTGTCAATACCTGAACCAGGAACTGGCTGCCCTTTTTCCCGTATGGACCATAGACTTTTTTCTCCTTTCCTTTGTACGCAATGCTGTCCGCCAGGCTGTTGAAAAAACTGGTGCGGGTCACGACGATCGTATCGATCTTAAATCTTTTTTTCAGCACCTGTTTGGCATATAACGGAGGATTTGGGGATTTTTCCAGTTCCGTCTTCATCTGGGCGATGGTCATCTGTTGCTGTCCCTGGGCAAAACCGCCCGTGGCGATCAGCAGCAAAAGGACAAATACGAGTCGTTTTTCCATATATATTTCTTCCGGGGTTAGCCTTACCGGGGCGTAGCCTTCAATATTAAAGAATTGTAAGGATTTGCGAGCATAAATTGGAACGATTTTCGTTATTTAAACGGCAGGAACACCTTTAACAAGAAAATCCTTTATAAATGCGTACGATCTTACTGTTGTTTTGCCTGATCTCCTTAAATGGGTATTCCCAGTGGAAGGATTATATTATCGGGGCAAAAGGAGATACCCTGAATTGCGTGGACAAGCAGGACAAAAAGCAGGGGAGATGGGTCCATCACTTCGATGAAGTACGTGGCGAGCCTGGATATGAGGAAGAAGGAGAATACCGCAACAACCGTAAGGAAGGCACCTGGCGGGTCTACTCCCTCACCGGCGATCTGAAAGGGGTAGAGTTTTACAAGTGGGGAAATAAAGATGGCTTATGCCAGTATTTTACCACGAGCGGCGAGGTGGTGCGGGAAGAGAACTGGAGGGCGCTGAATCCTTATAAACAATACGATACGCTGCAGGTAGAAGACGTCGACCACCTCGACCACTATAAGACCGTGATCGTAAAGAATGAAGGAGTGGCTATCAAGGATGGCGTCTGGAAATTCTATGATCCCATTACGGGCATGGTGGCCAGAACAGAGACCTATACACTCGGTAAGCTGGAATCCAGGTCTGCCGGGGCCGCGCCTACCGCCAATGCTCTCAAGCCCGGCACCAAGCCTAAAGAAGTCCTTGAATTCGAAAAAAAGACCGGCAAGAAGAAAGTCCGGGTACAGGATGGAAGTACATTCTGATCTTTTCTCCATTATTTCCGGACCGGCTACCGGTCAGGCTTTCAGCGCTTATTGTTCATGATATTCAATCTGTTTTGCTGGTTCGGTCATTTGACCGAATTTTGAGCTGGTTCGGTCATTTGACCGAACTTCGGGTTAGTTCGGTCATTTAACCGAACTTTGGGTTAGTTCGGTCATTTAACCGAACTTTTGGTTAGTTCGGTCATTTAGCCGAACTTTGGGTTAGTTCGGTCATTTAACCGAACTTTTAATTCAGGTAGTATGATCATAGCTAAAACAGCCAGGAAGCTTACGCATGCAGTCCTGACGGCCGATATCGTCAATTCGACCAAGCTCGATAGGGTGATGGGAAAGGCGCTGTTAAAGGAATTGGAAAAGATACTGAAGCCTTACAAGTTTGAGTTTTACAGAGGCGACAGTTTCCAGGCGTATATGAAAGAGCCGGAGAAGTCCCTGCAGGTGGCCTTGTTGTGCAGAACAGCTGCCATAAGCATGACGGCCGGGGAAGGGGATGTTCCAATATCCGATCTGAAGATAAGCATTGGTTTAGGATCGGTCAGCGGTCCTGTAAGAACGCTTGGTACGGCAAAAGGAGAAGCGTTCCTGTTGTCTGGCAGGTCGATGGATTATATGCAGAGCACAGGAAGGCGGCTTTCTGTGGTAGCCAGCAACGACGTGGCCGAAATCGGCTTCGAGGTGATAGCGGATTTTATGGATGCTATCTGCAAGAAGATGACCGCCAAGCAGGCGGAGGCGATCTACGGCTTACTGAAAGGGAGGACACAGCAACAGCTGGCGCAGGACCTGGAGAAATCGAAGAGCACCGTCTCCCAGCTGGTTGGCTCGGGAGGATGGCCCGAGATCGAAAGACTATTACGACAATACGAATACCTTATCAAACATTTGCCATGATAACCGGATCGCTCTGGCTTACGAAATTAATACTTGCGCATCTGCTGACGGATTTCGTCCTGCAGCCCTCGCAATGGGTGGCTGATCGCAATGAGAAGCACTTTGCATCTGCAAAACTATACCTGCATGGGATTGTTACGGCCCTTGTCGCCTGGGGGATGGTCGGTTGGGCATACTGGTTGACAGCCCTGGTCGTCCTGGTGACCCATACGGTCATAGACGGATGGAAATCTTATCAGGAGAGGAATGCCCGCTATTTTCTGGTCGATCAGCTCTTACACCTGGCAGTCATCGCCAGCCTGTGGTACTTTATATTTGACGGTGGCGGTATTATCCGTTTGTACTGGCAGCGGCTGAATGCCGATCCTCACAGCTGGACGGTGATCGCGGCCTTTGTGTTCGTGACGACACCGGCCGGTGTCCTTATCGGGCAATTGACCAAACAATGGAGCCGGAAGATCAGCGATGCGGATAACAGCCTGGCCAATGCGGGTAAATGGATCGGCATAGCCGAGCGCATCATCGTGCTGATCCTTGTGTTGCAGAACCAGTATTCGGCAATCGGCCTGCTGGTAACGGCCAAAGGCATCATCCGGTTCAGCGAGAAGGACAGACCGGAGGTCAAGACGGAATACCTGGTGATAGGCACCCTGCTAAGCATCGGCACGGCCATAATTGCGGGGATGCTGACTAAAATATAAAGACCCGGCCGCGTTCGCGGCCGGGTCTTTATGGAAGATGTTTTAGAATGCTTTCTTCTCCGTTGCCTGCTGCATCGGGTTGTTCGTCTGTGGAATGCTGCGCAGTTGTTGCTGTTTGGCCTTAAAGGCCTGGAATTTGCTTTCCGTTTTTACTGTCGGCCAGCTGTTATTGCTCTCGTCGATATCGGCCGTTTCCCTGTTGGGGTCGAGCCGGATGCTCTGCACCTCTTTATCTTTTATGAACACTTTGGTGATATGCGATTCATTCTTGCGCCAGATCTGGGCAGGGATGCGTTCTATTTCCTTAGTGCCGTCCTTGTAGGTCCACTCGATGATGAGCGGCATGACCAGCCCGCCTTTATTGCTGAACTGGAGCTCATAGAATTGCTTGCTGTTGATCTTTTCTTTGGTAGCCTCATCCATCGGCTCGTCATACTGGATGACATGCTGTGCATAATGGGAGGTATCATAAGGGATCTGCCCGCGCGTGTATTTCCAGTAGAAATCATGGAGTGATGTGTCCGCATCTGCGGCGAAGGTGATCGTCTTATCGGTCCGGTTGCGTTCTTTGGATACGTCTTCGGGGAATTTGCCGGTAGGCAGGGGCTTATCGATGCTCCTCATGATCGTGGTATCCACCTTTGCGGGCGGGTTGCTCAGGTCGGCGGTGAAATGCTTCACGCTGTCGAGCGAAATATCCACGGCGTCGGTGCTGTAGAACCAGCCGCGCCAGAACCAGTCGAGGTTTTCGGCGCTGGCATCGTTCATCGTGCGGAACAGGTCTGCTGGCGTGGGATGCTTGAAGGCCCAGCGACGGGCATATTCCTTGAAGGCATAATCGAACAGCTCGCGGCCCATGATCGTTTCACGCAGCATGTTCAGCCCGGTAGCGGGCTTGGTATACGCATTGGGACCGAACCCGATGATATTCTCGGAATTGGTCATGATCGGCTCCAGCTGGTCTTTCGGCAATTTCATATAATCCACGATGGCCCAGGCCGGCCCTTTGCCGCGGACGGGGAACTTATTGTCCCAGAGCTCTTCGGTGAGGTATTCGACAAAAGAATTCAACCCTTCATCCATCCAGGACCACTGCCTTTCATCGCTGTTGATGATCATGGGGAAGAAGTTGTGGCCCACTTCATGAATGACCACGCCCAGCATCCCGTATTTGGTGGCTTCGCTGTAGGAGCCGTCTTTTTCCGTCCTGCCGAAGTTGAAGCAGATCATCGGATATTCCATCCCATTGGACGCCTCGACGCTCTGGGCTACGGGGTAGGGGAACGGAATGGTGAAATGGGAGTAGGTCTTGATGGTATGGGCGACCGCCTTCGTGGAGAACCTGCGGTATAAAGGATAAGCTTCTTTGCCATAATAGCTCATACACATCACTTTCTTCCCTTCCACATAGGCGGGCATGGCGTCCATGACGAATTTCCGGGATGAGCCCCAGGCGAAATCACGTACGTTGTCCGCCTTGAAGATCCAGGTCTTTTTTTCTTTATTCTTTTTCACCTCGGATGCTTTTGCTTCGGCGAGGGTAACGATCTCCACGGGTTCTTTGCTGGTCTGAGCCTGCTGCCAGCGCGCAAACTGCGCCGGGGCCAGCACCTGCTGGTAGTTCTGGCATTCGCCGGTGGCGCCGATGATATGGTCGGCAGGCACCGTCATCTGCACTTTGAAATTACCGAACGTAAGCGCAAACTCGCCGCGTCCCGTGAACTGGTTGTTCTGCCAGCCCTGGAAATCGCTGTACACGCATAGGCGGGGATACCACTGGGTGATGGTGAAGAGATAGTTGCCATCATCCGGGAAATATTCATAACCACCGCGGCCGCCATATTTCATGCGGTCCGAAATATGATAATTCCAGTCGATCTTAAAAATGAATTTTTGTCCGGGCTTCAGCACGGCCGGCAGCTCCACGCGCATCATCGTCTTGTTGAGGTGATGCTCAAGGGTCTTGCCCAGCGCGTCCGTGATCTTGACGATGTTCACGCCGAAGTCATTGTCCTTTGTTGCCCTGTCCATCTGGTCGATGGCCTGATCGCTGATGATCTTCCGCATGGTGCTGGCGTCCTGATAATTGGCATTGTTCTTCGAGCTGTGCTCGTTCTCGTCCAATTGCAGCCAGAGAAAGGTCAGTTCATTGGGAGAGTTGTTGGAATACGTGATGGTCTCGGAGCCGGTAAGGCGCTGCTTATCCTCGTCCAGATCGCATTTGATGTCATAGTCGGCTTTCTGTTGCCAGTATTTGGGACCTGGGGCGCCACTGGCGGTGCGGTATTCATTCGGGGATGGCAGAATGGTGCCCAATGCCTCGAATTTATTACCGTGGTTAGAATTCGAATTGTTCTGTGTATTCTGGGCCAGCAGGATGCCGGCGGGACAGAAACCCAGTAACATAAGCAGAAATTTTTTCATGTGTGTGTATGTTTGGTTTTTAGTTGAATTTTGTCCTCTGCCGGGGACGGCATGTTGTCATTCTTATCCGTCCGGCTCATTTGCGCTGTAGTCAACCCGGCCACCGCTCTACGGCCATCTTCAACGACAGCACCAGAATGAGCGCCGAAGCGCCCCGCACCCACCACAACCGCCTCAGTTTCACCATTTGCACGAAAATAAAAGAAATTAACAGAATTACGGCTACCACTAATAACTGAGCTGCCTCGATGCCCAGGTTGAAGGCGAGCAGATGCAATACCAACCCCTCTTTCCCCTCCAGGCTCAGGAAGGTGTTGGCATAGGCCATACCATGGATCAGCCCGAAGAACAGCGCAAAGAAATAGATCAGGGGCAATTTTGAAGGATGCTCCATCCCGGCATTCTTCTGGCCCAGATTGTTTACGGCAGTAGCCACGATCGTCAGCGGGATGAGGAATTCGATCCAGCGGGTCGGCAGGTGGATCAGGCCCATAGCGCTCAGCGCAAGGGTCATGGAATGGCCGATGGTAAAGGCCGTCACGAGTACGATCACTTTTTTCCAGTCATTCAGCTGGTAGCGGAGACAGAGTGCGGCCACGAATAAGATATGATCCAGCGCTTCCCAGGTGAGGATATGTTCCGTGCCCAGTTTGAAATATAGATTGAATTCCTGCATATTATTGAGAGTTGTCAAAATTATCCAGACTTTTGTACCATAAAAATTTAAATTTTAAATGGCAGCATCACTATTTAAATGGTTTTTGGCGGTAAGTTTGACTGCGGCAAGCCTGCCAACGCATCCCTTGTATATCACCGTCACCGAGATCAGCCATAATGCAAAGGACCGGACACTGGAGATCAGCTGTAAGATCTTTACCAATGATTTCGAGACCGTGCTCGGGAAACTGACCACTGCCAAGGTGGACCTCACGACGCCCAAAGACAAAAAAGCCACGGAGAAGCTGATATCCGATTATGTGGAGAAGCACCTGCAGCTGAAAGTGGATGGCAAGCCGGTGGTCCTGCATTTTGTGGGGAGTGAAAACCAGCAGGAAGCTACCTGGAGTTATTATCAGGCGAACGATATACCTTCTCTTAAGAAGATCGAGATCACGAACAACCTGCTCTATGATGGGTTCGACCAGGAGATCAATATCATGCATGTAACGGTGGGGGGTGAACGCAGAAGTACCCGGCTGAACTATCCCGATGTGAACGTCGTGGTGGAGTTCTGAGGTATTCCTACTCGTCTTTGACCATTTCCTGCCGGATCTCGGCCGAGACGGTCACCAGCACCTTATCGATGCGCTGGGCATCCATGTCGATGATCTCGAAGGTGAACCCTCTCCAGGCCATTTTTTCTCCTGTGGTGGGAATATGTTCCAGCTCATTCAGGATAAACCCTGCCAGGGTATCGAATTCATGATCGCCTTCGTTCATCCATTCCGTTTTATGGAACCTGGTCAGGAAGTCATAGAAAGGGATCTGCGCATCGACCAAAAAGCTGCCATCCTCGCGGTCCAGGATTTCATAATCCGGTACATCGGGCTGCGCGATATCCCCTACGATGGCTTCGAGGATGTCATTGAGCGTGATCAGACCTTCGAGGCTGCCGTATTCGTCGACGATGAAGCAGCAATGGATCCTCGATTGCTTGAACTTTTCCAGGACCACATAAGCCGAATTGTTTTCTGGAATGAAGAGGGCCGGCTCCATGATCTCCTTGAAGAGCACCGTATCATCCGTCACATAGAGGTCCTTGATGGATACCACGCCTTTTATATTGTCGATATCGCCGTCACAGATCGGGTATACCGAATGCGGTTCTTTGATTATCTTTTCCTTTATCTGTTCTTCATTCTCGTTCAGGTCGAACCAGATGATGTCGCTCCGGTGCGTCATCAGGGAAGTGATATTCCGGTCCCCGAGATGGAATACGCGTTCGATGATCTCCTGTTCGGCCTCCTCGATCGTCCCCTGCTCCGTTCCTTCGTGGATGATGGCCTTGATCTCGTCTTCCGTGACGGCCCCATCCTGAGAGGGGGTGATGGGAAAGAACTTAAAGAAGAGATTGCTGGTGCCGTTCAGCAGCCATACGATCGGATGGGTGATGATAGACAGGATCCGCACCGGTCTGGCTACCAGGCGGGCGATCCATTCCGCCCGCAGCAGTCCGATGCGTTTGGGGATGAGCTCTCCGAATATGATGGAGAGCAGGGTAACGATGATCAGGATCAGGGCAGTGGAGATATTTGAGGCATAAGGTTTCAGAACAGGGATCTTTTCAATATAGGGTTTAAGGTCGGCGCTGAACTTTTCTCCGGAATAGAACCCCACCAGCACCGCCACCAGGGTGATGCCTATCTGGGCCGTCGAAAGAAAGAGCTCGGGATTTTCAGCCAGCCTCAGGGCCGCTCTGGCCTTGTCATCCCCCTTGTCGGCGAGATTTTCAAGCCGGCTTTTACGCGCAGAAACGAGCGCGATCTCTGCCATAACGAACAACCCATTGAGGAAGATCAGACAAATTAAGATGATGATCTCAAGCATGGGTATGATTATAGGTTTGCAAATTCAGCGATCCGAACTGATGATGAAAGACGCGGCTGGTCCCATAGCCGATCAGGGTGCCGATAAGGGCCCCGCAAACGATATCCATCGGATAATGGACGCCCACATAGACCTGTGCATAGCAGATAAAAAAGGCCCAGGCATAGATGAGGCTCCACCAGCGGCTTGTTTTATGAAGGGTTATGAATATAAACGTGGCCAGTGCGAAATGGTTGCAGGCGTGTGACGAGGTGAAGCTGGAGCTGACGGGACAATAGCTTGCGAGGACCCTTATATTGTCTGCTATCGCAGGATTACGGCAGGGGCGCAGGCGAAAAACAAGGTGTTTGATGAGGCTGCTGCTGGTAAGGTCGCTGATGATCGCCGTCATGATCAGGGACAGGGACCACCACCATCCCTTCGCTTTAAAATTCAGGGTGATAAAGACCAGCAGGAACAGATAGAAAGGCACCCAGAATTCCGCTTCCCTCAGATAGATGAAAATGGTGTCAAAAAATGAGTTCGTCCAGTCCTGGTTGATCCTGGAAAATAACCAATAATCCGCCTCCGATATCCTATGCAAAAACCCAGAATGCCCGCCGCTGTCGAGTAAAATCATGGTTTGAAAGATAATTGCTCTAATTTTATGCCCATTAAAAAATGGAGCATGTCATCAAGGTCAGGGATAAAGATACCAAAATTGGTTCGGTTGATTTTGGCAACGGGCATTATTTTTTTGTTGATTATGAGCTTTCTACGTATCGCTCTGTTCCTGTCTTTCAACAAGCAGGGCACCCATTTATCCGATGCGCTCCCCTCATTCCTCCTGGGAATGAGATTTGATCTCAGGGATGTGTCCATTTTGTGCCTTCTCCTGCTGATCCTGGGATCTGTTCCTGCTCTGGATCCGTTCCGCAAGGGAAAAGGCAGCCGGGGCCCCGGCGCCTCTGACCACTCAGGCGGGTCCCGGAGGGGTGGCATCCCAGGTGGCCGGGTGGCTATTTTCGTATGTGGCCTGGCCGCCTTCCTTCTTGTATTCTTTTATTCGGTGGATTTCGCTCATTATGGCTATTTATCCCAGCGGCTGAACGCAAGCGTCCTGAATTACCTCTCCGATACCAGCATTTCAGTCGGCATGATCTGGCAGAGCTATCCGGTCATCCGCATTATCTTCTTGCTGATAGCGGGAACCTGGGTGATCACCTGGCTGATCAGGGTATTGCTCAGGAGGATCGGAAGGGCAGACATCCCCATTATGAGCAGGAAGGCCCGGGCGGGCTGGTATATACCGGTCTTTTTATTGCTGGGACTGGGCATATTCGGAAGGATCGGCCAGTTCCCCTTGCGCTGGAGCGATGCTTTTGGGTTGGGTAACGACTATAAGGCCAATCTTTCCCTGAACCCTTTCCAATCCTTTTTCAGCAGTCTCAAATTCCGCCACAGCATATATGACGAGGCGAAGGTAAGAAAGGCGATCCCCGTGCTGGCCCCTTATTTCAGATTTGGGGATATGCCTGCCCGGGCAGGTGCCCTCACTACCCGGCCCAATGTGGTGGTGGTGATCTGCGAGTCATTCAGCGGATATAAAAGTTCCATGTGGGGCAATCCGCTGAATACGACCCCTTTCTTCAGCGGGCTATGCAGACAGGGAATATTTTTCGACCGCTGCTTTACCCCAAGCTATGGTACGGCCAGAGGGGTCTGGGCTCTTATTACGGGCATCCCGGATGTAGAGATAGCGACCACGACGTCCAGCCGCAATCCTTCCGCGGTGGATCAGCACACGATCATCAACAATTTCGAAGGCTATGATAAATTCTATTTTCTCGGCGGCAGCACCAGTTGGGCCAATATCCGCGGGTTGCTGACCAATAATATCAAAGGATTGCATTTATACGAGCAGGAGGATTATACTTCCCCAAAAGTGGATGTATGGGGTATCAGCGATAAGAACCTTTTTCTGGAAGCCAATAAGGTGCTGAAAACCCGCACTACACCTTTCTTTGCCATTATACAGACCGCCGACAACCACCGCCCTTATACGATACCAAAGGAGGATCAGGAGGAATTCCATTCTGTCAGCGTGCCCGGCGATTCTTTGCGGAAATGCGGATTCGAGAGCGACGCGGAGATGAATGCTTTCCGCTATACCGATTTTGGGTATCAGAAATTCATCGGTGCGGCTTCGAAGGAAAAATATTTCGACAATACCGTCTTCCTTTTTATCGGCGATCATGGCATTGCCGGAGATGCTGGCACGATGTTTCCCCGTGCCTGGACCGACCAGCGCCTCACGGCAGAGCATGTGCCTTTGCTGATCTACTCCCCGAAACTGCTGGGCCCTTTACGAAAAAGCGAATTCTGTTCGCAGGTAGACGTTCTCCCCACTCTTGCCGGGCTTTGTAATATCCCATACCATAACAGCACCCTTGGGCGGGACCTGCTGGATTCGGCTGGCTATACCGGCAAAGGGCTGTCCTTTGTCTATGATCCCGACCAGGGATATATCGGGGTCATCCGGGACGGATGGCTCTACCGCGAACAATTGAAGACGGGAAAGGAAGAGCTTGTGTCGGTGTTGAATAACGATGCCGCTCCACCGGCGATACTGAACGGGTCCGTGAAAGCCGGGATGCGACAGTTGACGGAAGGCATTTACGAGACGGCCAGATATATGCTGCTGAAGAACCAGAAGAAATAGTTATTTCTTTTCTGCGATAAGCAGTAGCCGGGGCGACGCTTTCCGGTCATAGGCTCCCAGCGCATAATCTCCATAAACATCCCGCAGCTCCAGCCCATGACGGGAAAACACAGCGGTAAAATCTTCCAGCGAGAATTTGGCTACCCTTTCCGTAAACTCCAGTGGAGCGTCCAGTGCAGGGTCTTCGATGTGGATCTTCTTGTAAAAATGCTTTTTATCATCCCATTTTGTCAGCCGATACACCGTGTCTCCGATCTCTTTTGTAGACTGGTTTACCAGGTGGTCTATGGAATACTGTACATTCAGGTAATCGAGCACAAAATTCCCTCCCTTCACCAGCGACTGGCTTACTGCGCGGATAGTGGAATCATGCTCTCTCTCCGTCCTGAAATAGCCAAAGCTGGTAAAGAAATTAAAGGCATAGTCAAAATAGTTGATCCGCATCGGCGATCGCATGTCATGAAGATAAAAATGGAGACGGTCGGTCTCATACCGACGGGCCAGGGCGATGCTGTCTGCGGCAAGGTCGATGCCGGTGACGTCAAAGCCTTTTTCCGCCAATATGCGGGAATGGCGTCCCCTTCCACAGGCAACATCCAGCATCCTTGACCCCGGGGAAGGATGGAGAAGCCCGAGCAAGCGGGAAATAAAGGCGCTCGCCTCCTCTTCGTTGTGTTCGAAATAGAGTTTATGATAATATGGAGAATCAAACCACTCTCTGAACCACTCCGGGGAAATCGTCATGGAGTTTTAGATTTTCGGTAAAATTAAACGTAACCATCAGTATATGAAGGGAAATGGATGTAAAATGTGCATATTTAATAAATAGCTATTTGTTTTCTGGCATTTTACTTGCTTCGATAATTCATCTTGTCTTCCTTTTTTTATTTAATATTCAACCGTCTTTTTTTGAAAAAATTCAAATCTTAAGAATACCCACAAAGTGGTAACCTGTCCCGCATGTCAAACCCTTATTTTTGTAAGTAATTAAACCAAGAGACCGTGGCATTGATCAAGAGTATCTCCGGCATCAGAGGAACAATAGGTGGCAGACCGGGTGATAACCTTACCCCGACGGATATTGTCAAGTTCTCGGCTGCTTTTGGAAGCCTCATCCTTGCCCAGGGCAAGGGCCGGAAGATCGTGATCGGCCGGGATGGGCGTATGAGCGGGGAAATGGTCAACAACCTTGTGGTCACCACCTTGCGCGCTCTTGGATTGGACATTATCGATCTGGGACTTTCCACAACGCCCACCGTGGAACTGGCCGTACCGGGCGAAAAAGCAGCAGGCGGCATCATCATCACAGCCAGCCATAATCAGAAAGAATGGAACGCGCTCAAGCTGCTGAACAGTCAGGGAGAGTTTATCAGCGGGGAAGAAGGCGCTGCGATCCTCGAAAAGGCCAGAAAAGAAGATTTTGTCTTTGCTCCGGTTGATAAAACAGGCAGCTATACCCTCAATAATTCCTGGCTGCAGAAGCATATCGACGCTATCGTCCAACATCCTCTGGTGGACACGAAGTCCATTCAGCAGAAGCAATATAAGATCGTTGTGGATACGATCAATTCAACAGGGGCTTTATTTATCCCTCCTTTGCTCAAGGCGCTGGGCGTAAAAGAAGTGATCCTTATCAACGAAGAGATCAATGGCCGGTTTGCCCACAACCCTGAGCCGCTCCCGGAGAACCTGTCAGGCCTGAGCGGGACAGTACAAAAGACCAAAGCCGATCTGGGGATCGCGGTGGATCCCGATGTAGACCGTCTGTGCTTTGTCTGTGAGGATGGGAGCATGTTCGGCGAGGAATACACGCTGGTGGCAGTAGCGGATTATGTGCTTGGCAAGACGCCGGGGAATACGGTGAGCAATATGAGCAGCACCAAGGCGCTGAAGGAGATCACGCTGAAACATGGAGGGGTATATTATCCATCCGCCGTGGGAGAGGTGAACGTTGTGAGCACGATGAAGGCCATGAACGCCGTGATCGGAGGCGAAGGGAATGGGGGTATTATCGTGCCGGACCTTCATTATGGCCGGGACGCCCTCATCGGGATCGGGCTTTTTCTGAGCGCATTGTCTTATCACAGGAATGGGATCAAGTCATTCCGGGCGAGATACCCCGATTATTTTATATCCAAGAATAAGATAGAGTTGCAGAACGGGGTCGATGTCCCAGCGATCTTCGACAAGATCAAAAGAAAGTACAAGAACCATCCGGTTAATACCGAAGACGGGCTGAAGATCGAGTTTGACAACGATTGGGTGCATCTCCGCACGTCCAATACCGAGCCCATTATCCGCATCTATGCAGAAAGCAATTTCGAGACGACGGCAAATAACATTGCCCAGCGGCTGATGAAGGATATAAAGGAGTTTATCTGAGGACCAACCCGCAAGAAAGCATCTGCCGCATTGACGGATCAGCCACTTGACCTGACCAGCCTTTGGATCGCAGGGACGAACAGCACACAGCATATATACGGGAATTGCTATCTTTGCAGCCCTGAAGCATTTTTATGTCCCGAATATATTTTGACAACGCCGCAACGACCTCTCTTGATCCCAGGGTGCTGGAAACGATGATGCCCTATCTGACCGAAAAGTTCGGCAATCCCTCCTCTATTTATTCTTACGGAAGAGAATCGAGACTTGCCATCGAAAGTGCCCGTAAATCGGCTGCAAAGCTCCTCAACGCGCATCCTGCCGAGATCTTTTTTACATCCGGAGGAACGGAAAGCTCCAATACGGCGATCACGGCATCCGTGCGTGATCTGGGCTGCCGTCATATCATCACCTCGCCCCTGGAGCATCATGCTACCCTGCATACGGTAGAACACATGCACAAAAAGGGAGAAGCCTTTGTCAGCTATGTGGACGTGCTGCCCGATGGGCATATCGATCTTGAAGACCTCGGGCAGAAGCTGGCGAACAGCACGGAAAAAACGCTGGTGTCGCTGATGCATGCCAACAACGAGATCGGCAATATGCTGGACATCCATGCAGTGGGAGAGCTGTGTAAGAAATATGGGGCCGTCTTTCATTCGGATACCGTGCAGACGGTTGGACATTTTCCTTTCGATCTGCGGAATACTCCGGTGCATTTTATTACCGGTGCCGGACATAAATTCCATGGCCCCAAAGGCGTCGGGCTTTTATATATCAATGAGAATGTAAAAATACATCCATATATACACGGAGGTTCTCAGGAAAGGAATATGAGGGCGGGAACGGAAAATCTTTATGGCATCGTAGGCTTTGCAAGGGCCCTTGAGCTGGCGACTGCGCAGTATGAAGAAGACAGCAGCAGCATCGGGGCGGTTAAGCTGTATATGATGGAACAGCTGAAGAAGCAGGTGAAGGGTGTGGCATTCAACGGGGATCCTCTTGGAAAAAGCCTCTACACCGTCCTGAATGTGTCCTTTCCAAAATCGGAAAGGTCGGAAATGCTCCTGTTCAATCTTGACATCAATAATATCTGCGCTTCGGGTGGCAGCGCCTGTACCAGCGGGGCCGAACAGGGTTCGCACGTAATAAGAGCCATCAATAATAATCCTAATCAGGTGGCTGTGCGGTTCTCCTTCAGCAAGCACAATACGAAAGAAGAGGTGGATAGGGTAGTCGGCAAGCTGGTTGAGATAATATAAACTACCTGTTCCTCAGAATATCTCTGGGTAATGCACCGAATTCTCTTTTAAAGGCTTTTGCAAAATGGCTGAGATTGGAAAAACCTATCTCACTGCCGGCCTGTTTGATGCTGCACTGACCCGTCACCAGCATTTCCTTAGCGCGCTGTAATCTGCTCTTGTTATAATAATCGTATAAGGTATATCCGTAGACCTGCTTAAAAAGATTTTTCAGCTTGCTCGTGCTCATGAACACTTCATGTGCCAGGTATTCCAGCGAGGGGAAGCCTTCCAGCCTGCTGCTCAGGATATGCTCCACATGCTGCATGCTTTCCAGATCGTTCTTTTTCAGGGTCCTGGGGATAGTGGTCTGCTCCTGTCGGACGAAGGAATGCAGGAATTTTTCACTAAGCTGAATAATATAGGACAGCCTTCTCACCTTTCCCAGCGGATCGTTCTCCGTCATTCCAAAAATATCTTTCAGGGTTTCCCGGTGGGGGAGGCTGATCATGAATTTATTTTCCGAAACGCTGTTCTGCCGGGCAAAAGATCCCAGCTGTTCCAGGAGGGTCGGCGTAAGGTATTGAGCGGCGATCTCGGTGGAATAGAAGATGATCACTCTTTTCACCGTGCTGCCGGCGGGAAGCCTGGTATGCAGTTCATCCTGGGCGTCGGAAAGATAGATATCGCTCCGGGAGCCTTTCTGGTCATTGCCCGGCTCCACCTGGTTAAAGGCAAGGGAGAACCCATGCTTTCCACCCGGTTGGCGCTGAAACTCAAGGTCTTTTTCCAGTTTACAGTTCATAATGAGACAGGAAAGGTTGGCGTTCAGATCGTATGCCAGGATCTTTCCTTTGCCCAGATGAGCCGGTAATGTAAACACATTGCCTTCGAGGCGCGTTTCAAGCTGAGAAGCAAAATCCGCCAGCCATTTTTCGTAATTTCCTTGTTGAAATGCAAACTTCACCATATCCACAAATTTTATGTAGCTGTACGAGAATGAATAAAAAATACGGCAAGTGGTAATGGTTTTGGGGTCCGACAGCTACTAAGGGTCTTTAAAAGACAAGAGGGCAAAATTAAGACATATTATCCCCGCAGATAGCCCGTAGGGTTTCTTTTCATAGCTGTAAAGGGCATTTAACTATATTTTAATAGATATTGCCTTATTTATTTTTGCGGATATCTTTTGGGAGGATACCGAATTCTTTCTTAAATGCTTTGGCGAAATTGCTCAGATTGGAAAAACCGATATCGTATCCCACCTGCTTTACTGAATAATGGCCTGTCTTCAGCATTTCCTTTGCCTTTTCCAGCCGGTTGCGGTTATAGAACTCATAGAGTTTCATACCGTACACCTGTTTGAACTTTGTTTTGAGCTTGGTCGTGCTCATCATGGCCGTTTTCGAAAGGATCTCTATGGAAGGGAATTTATCCAGCTTTTTGTTGCTGAGGATCTGCTCCACTTCCTTGAGCGCCAGAATATCTTTTTCTTTGTCCTTTGATTTTTTGGTGGGCGCCTCTTTGCGTTGAGGGGCCCTGATCAGAAAGGTGCTCAGGAATTTTTCGGCCAGCATGAGGATCCTGTTCTGCAGGATGAGATGGCCAACCGGAGATTCCTTGTCGGCGAGGAACATATCGTCAAGCAACTGCCGGTATTCAAAAGTGATCGGCTCCTTATTGATATTGTTCAGGCGATGATCGGCATACATCAGGAGGTCGAGCAGGATATTTTTTTTCAGACAACGGCCTACAAAACCAGGACTGAAAAAAATACCCACTCTCTTCAGTCTTGAATTTTTGGAATAGGTCATCTCCAGATCATAATTGGTCGAGGAGAAAAATATATTGCTGCGGGTCGGACTGGTGTCGGTGATGGCATCGTTGGGCTCTTTGATCGAAAAAAAGTCGCTGACATTGATCTGGTTAAAAAAAAGGCTCAGGCCAAAGTCGGGAGTTTTTTTCCGGTAAAGGACAAGGTCGTCGTTCAGAGAGAAGTTCATGACCACGTAAGAGATATCGGAATTGATATTGGCTGCCAGCAGATACCCTTCCCCCAATGCTGGTGGTATTTGTAATCGTCCCCCGGTTACGGGGATGTTTAACTCTTTGCTAAAACCTTTGAGCCAGCTACGAAAATCTTTTAATTGATAAGCATATCGGATCATAGGAATAAGTTGAGATGCTAAGGTTTATAGGAATGGGATACCTGGATATCAATTTAATAAAATTCCCCCAGATTGCAAAGGCTAATCAGGACACTATTTTAATAAATTCTTGACTTCCTGAAGTTTGAGAAGGGCTTCCACGGGTGTGAGGCGGTTAATATCTGTCTCTTCGAGCAGTTTCCTGATCAGGGAAAAAGTTTCCGTATGTGCATCGAAGATAGACAATTGCATTTGCGGTGCGGATATCTTTTTTACCTGTTCGCCAATATTATCTCCGACATGATTTTCTTCCAGTTGCCGGAGAATATTCTCCGCCCGCTGGAGAAGGGCAGGCGGCATACCGGCCATCCTGGCTACGTGGATGCCGAAACTGTGGATGCTGCCTCCGGGGGCCATCTTGCGCAGGAAAATGACCTTGTTGCCTATTTCCTTATTGGTAATGTGATAATTCTTTATCCTGGATAATTTACCTTCCAGCTCATTGAGTTCATGGTAATGGGTGGCGAATAAGGTCTTCGGTGCGTGTGGCGAATTATGCAGGTATTCGGCGATGCTCCAGGCTATCGAAATGCCGTCGTAAGTGGAAGTTCCCCTGCCGATCTCGTCCAGCAGGATCAGGCTGCCGGCTGTGATATTATTGATGATGCTGGCCGTTTCGTTCATTTCCACCATAAAGGTGGATTCTCCTCCGCTGAGGTTGTCCGAGGCGCCGACCCTGGTGAATATCTTATCCGTCAGAGGGATCCGGGCCATATCCGCCGGAACGAAGCTACCCATATGCGCCATGAGGGTGATCAGGGCAGCCTGTCTCAGCAGGGCGCTCTTACCGCTCATATTTGGCCCGGTAAGGATGATGATCTGCTGCGAGGATGGGTCCAGTAACAGATCGTTGGCGATATAGGGCTCTCCTGCGGCCAGTTGTCTTTCGATCACCGGGTGACGGCTTTCTTTCAGATCCAGCTCCCGGCCTTCGTGAAGCAGGGGTTTTTTATAATTGTACTGTAGGGCATTGGCGGCAAAACAAAGCAGGCAGTCGAGGATGGCCAGCAGATGCCCGTTCACCTGCATGGGGGCGATATATTCCTGGAGGGCTTGCAGGAGATCCTCGTACAGCTTCATTTCGATCGCCATGATCTTTTCCTCGGCGCCCGTGATCTGTTCCTCGTATTCTTTCAGTTCGGGTGTGATATACCGCTCGGCATTCGCCAGGGTCTGTTTGCGCATCCATTCTGAAGGGACCTTGCTTTTATGCGAGTTGGTGACTTCCAGATAGTAGCCGAATACATTGTTGAATCCTATCTTTAGCGAAGAAATGCCCGACCTTTCGGCTTCTTTCTGCTGCAACTCCACGAGGTATCCTTTGCCTCCGGCGGCGATCTTCCGGAGCCTGTCCAGTTCTTCGTGTACTCCCTGCCGTATGGTATCGCCTTTGGCTGCACTTACGGGAGGGTTATCCACGATCTGCGCCATGATCTTTTCTATGATGGGTGGGCAGCAATCCAGCTTTCCGGAGAGATGGTCAAGGTATGGATTGGATATTTCCGCGAACGTCCCCTTTATCTCGCCGATATGCTGCAGCCCTCTGGCGATCTGCAGCAGTTCCCTGGGATTGATCTTTCGCACGGGGATCTTGCTGACCAACCGTTCGACGTCACCGCATTGTTTGATATGCTGGGATATCTTGTTCCGGAGATCGGGGTCTTTTATAAAAAACTCCACCGCACCGAGCCGTTCATTGATCTGGCGCATATCCTTCAGTGGCATAAGCATCCAACGCTTGAGCAGCCGGGCGCCCATCGGCGAGACGGTATTGTCCAGCACCTTCAGCAGGCTCTGGCCCTGTTCGCGGCCATCGTTCAGCAATTCCAGGTTGCGGATCGTAAATTTATCCATCCACAGATAATCGTCCCGGTCTATACGCTGGATGGAGGTGATATGCTGCAGGTGAGGATGCTCGGTATCTTTCAGATAGTGGAGAACCGCCCCTGCCGCGATGAGGCCTTCGTGCATGCCATCGATGCCAAAACCTTTCAGGGAATGTGTCTGGAAATGCTTCAGCAGGCTGTCCGCGGCATACGCTTTTTCGAAGATCCAGCTTTCGAGGGTATAGGTGTAGAACTTCTGGCCGAATACCTCTTTAAAATGCTTCTGAAAGCTGCGCTGGAAAATGACCTCGGCGGGGCGGAGGGTCTGCAATAATTTGTCGGCGTATTCCGCATTGCCCTCCGCGATAAAGAATTCCCCGGTGGAGATATCGAGGAAGGCGATACCGAGCTTTTCGCCGGGGCGATTGCCGGACGCCTGGCCCGGATCGGCTCCTGCGTGGCCTCCCTTTGCCAGGCTCGCTTCCCCACCTCCTGTACCGCCTGACTCCGGGAAATACATTCCGGCGAGGAAATTGTTGCTGCTTCCTTCCAGCAGTTTGTCATTGGTAGCCACTCCAGGAGTTACCAACTCGGTAACGCCTCTTTTCACGATCCCTTTGACGGATTTGGGATCTTCCAGCTGGTCGCAGATGGCGACCCGGTAGCCCGCCTTTACCAGCTTGTGCAGATAGGTATCGAGGGCATGATAAGGAAATCCCGCCAGCTCGGAGGAGGAGGCGGCCCCGTTATTACGTTTGGTCAGGGTGATGCCAAGGACTTTCGAAGCGATGACGGCGTCCCCGCCGAAGGTCTCGTAGAAATCGCCCACGCGGAATAGCAGCACGGCGTCCGGGTATTTTTGTTTGATAGCCCGGTGCTGTTGCATCAAAGGAGTGTCGGCGCTGCTTTTAGCCATGGGGGGACAAAAATAAGGAAGCATCAACAAACTGCTCGTCGATGCTTCCTTATGGGGATAAGTTGTGACCATTGCGCTGCCGGACCCGGTCCGCCGGTCAACTCATCAGAATCCGCCCCGCCCGGCCGGTCTTGGTTTGGGCAGTTCTTTGCGAGGGAGCTTTTCATCGCGCTGGGCGGCGTTGTACACGAATGCCGCCACGATGGTCGCCGCCTGCTTCAGGTCGTCTTCGCTCAGGTGATCATAGGAGTCCATATTGGTGTGATGCGTTCTGGTGCTGTATTCGATCTCGTCCTGGATGAACTGGAATGCGGGCAGTCCCACGGCATCGAAGGACTGATGGTCCGTGCCGCCGGTGTTGCTGACGGTGACGGTCGCGGCGCCCAGGTCATGGAAAGGCTGGAACCATTGGGTGAAGATATTCCTGCAGGCCTCATTTCCCTGGAGGTAGATACCTCTAATCTTCCCCGTGCCGTTGTCCAGGTTGAAATAGGAAGAGAACTTTTCGTGCTGGGGCAGCAGCTGCATGGTAGCCGGGTCGGCAAAGGTCTTCTTCACATAGCCCCTCGATCCGAGCAATCCTTCTTCCTCGCCGCTCCACAAAGCTATCCGGATCGTCCTTCTGGGCTGTACGTTCAGTGCCTTCAGGATACGGATGGCTTCGAGCATGACGGCGGAGCCGGCCGCGTTATCGGTGGCGCCGGTAGCGCCGT
>DATHHO010000092.1:0-14786 GCA_035317125.1 Puia sp. | reverse complement strand
TGTCTTATCGCTGGACTTTGCCGCGTCCAACCGTGCCATTTCTTTTTCTGTCAGCACTTCCTTTGGATTCTGCAATTCGCCGGAACCCGCCACGATCATATCCCGGGGCACCGTCACCTTGTAATCGAAGTCTCCATACTCGCAGTAGAACTCCCCGCTGCCTAAGAAGGGCAGCGTGTTCCAGCCTTCCCGGTCATCGTACACGCACATACGCGGATACCATTGTGCGATCTCATAGACCTTTCCGTTCTTCGTCGGGAAATGATCGGTCCGGTTGCCAAAGGCGCCGGGCACCGTATAATGATACCGGATGGTGATATTGATCCTTCCCCCATTGGGACCAAGCGCCTTTGTCAGTCTGATCTGGAGACGGGTGTCCGTTACAATATAATCGGCGGCTACATCGCCGGGGGTATTCCGTGAAAGCCTTACCGATTCCAGCTCATAGCCCGTGGTGAATTCCGTGCCCGCCAACCCTGTATAATTATTCGAGCGCGCATCCCTGCGGTAGGTATTCTGATCCAGCTGCAGCCATAAAGAATGCAGGGTGTCGGGACTGTTGTTGGTATAATGGATCGTGACGCTTCCCATCAGTTCATTCTTCACCGTGTCCAGGGTCGCCTGGATATTGTAATCCGCCTTGTTCTGCCAATAGTTGGAGGCTGGTGCACCGTTGGACGAATGAAAAGGCTGGGCCTTGTTGCTGTAGAAGCCGGGGGCAAAGATTTCCTGGGGGAAATAATCGGAAGAGATGGAGGCGGGGCGGCTGGCTGTCTGGCCGTAACCGGCAACGCGGATAAAGGACAGACCAACGAGCAGGAGGAAGAAAGGGATCCGAAGCATGGATGTTTGTTTTGATTTTAGTAGCCGCAAAATGCCGCAGCAGACCCCTGACAAAAATTGGCTGTCGGCTTGCCCATTCTGGCTCGCCCGCAATATAGCATTTTTTGCAAGGCTGCTGCTCCTGCAGGACAAAGTCCGCAGCAATTTGTTTATTTTCGCGTCTGACCAGAAGATCGGGCAGCGCAGATCTGGTGAGCTGTCAGACCAGGAAATTATACCCGAAAAATCAAAACAGGAAAATGGAAAAGCCGTCAAAAGGAAAGAAAGCAAAGGCAAAACCAACGCGGGAAAAGCCGTCGAACAAAAGGCCCCCGAAGGAACTGCAGGTAAAGGCAAAGCAGGCGCGTGAAAACCCGCCGAAAGAAAAGCAAATAAAGGAAAGGCCAACCAGCTATTGCGCAGCCGTGCTGACCATGGAAAAGGACAATGTGCATATTCATTATCACGACAAAGAATATGGGTTCCCCATCGAGAACGACAACGAGCTGTTTGCCCGGCTTGTCCTGGAGATCAACCAGGCCGGTCTGTCCTGGACTACGATCCTGAAGAAAAAGGATAATTTTTTCCGGGCCTTTGACGACTTCGATATCGCCAAGGTCGCCCGTTATGGGGACAGGCAGGTGGAACGGCTCCTCAACGACGCCGGCATCATCCGCAACCGGCTGAAGGTAGCGGCGGCTATCGGGAACGCAAAGGTCATCCTGGACTTGCAGAAAAAACATGGATCGTTCAAGAACTGGATCGACCTGCACCATCCATTGTCCAAGGAAGAATGGGTGAAATTATTCAAGAACACGTTCCGGTTCACGGGAGGAGAGATCGTGGGGGAATTCCTCATGAGTACCGGCTATCTGCCCGGCGCACATATCGAATCCTGCGCTACTTATAAAAAGCTGATGAAACACAAACCGGCCTGGTCGGTAGTGAAAAAGACTCCCGCGAAAGACGGTAAATAGCCGGTTCCGATGCGCCGGTTTATTTGCGGCGGGTCCGCCGGATCGATTCAGTTGGACCCATCAGGCAGAGGTCAGTTCAACTGCATTACCGGCAGCCTGTAATGGGCGCCGTCCACCACAAATAGTTCGTTGATGGTATAGTCCGTCCAGAACTTGAAGAGAGGGGATTTGACGAGGTATTGTTCGACGGAGTCCTTGTCTTCTGCGGAAAAAGTGATCCAGACCTGCTGAGTCTCCATCGTCACAACATAGTGATCTATAACGCCTTTCGATATTAATTTGTTGATATAGGCCCGGTGCGGTGGGACCAGCGCCGCAAATTTATCGTTCATTTCAAACTGTATGGTCACCTGGAATTTTTTCATGTTTATTGCTCCTGATATCCATAACAACAACGCGCAACGGGGGATTGTTTAGATCGTCCAGTCTACCAACTGATTCACCCATTCCGGGCGGTAGGGAGTGGTGATCTTGATATAGTTATCGGTGTATCCCTCCATCATCGGCGTCGTTACATGCCCTTCCAGCAGGACTTTCCGGGTCTGTCCCTCGTGCTGCCGGGTAAAATGCTGCATTTTCTGCCAGGAAAGGTTGCGCAGCCGCTTGTTTCGCTCCTGACGGATGGCCACGGGAACTATGGGCCTGATCTCCAGGGCTTTGGTATGATCTCTTTCGGAGTAGGTGAAGACGTGGAGATAGGATATATCGAGATTATGCAGGAAATCGAACGTTTCGTTAAAATGCTCATCCGTCTCGCCTGGGAAGCCCACGATCACATCTACCCCGATGGCGCAGTGCGGCATCAGCTCTCTGATCAGGGCGACTTTCTGTGCGTAAAGCTCTCTTTTATACCGTCTGCGCATCAGCGCCAGAATAGTATTGCTGCCGCTCTGCAAGGGGATGTGGAAATGCGGCATGAAATGCTGACTGCCTGCCACCCACCGGATCATTTCGTCGGTCAGCAGATTGGGCTCTATCGAGGAGATGCGGTAACGCGAGATGTCTTCGATCTTGTCGAGCTCCTTCATGAGGCCGAAGAAATCTTCTCTTTCGGTGGCAGGGTCGGCGCTCTTCCCGAAATCACCCAGGTTCACGCCGGTGAGCACGATCTCCCTGATCATTCCGCTGGCTGCGATCTGCCGGACATCCGCCACCGTGCTGGCGATGCTGCCGCTGCGGCTTTTGCCTCTGGCCATGGGGATGGTGCAGAAAGAGCAGTTGTAATCGCAACCGTCCTGTACTTTCAGAAAGGTCCGGGTTCTGTCGTTTATAGAATGAGCGGGCACGAATGCATTCACGTCTCCGATGTCGCAGCTGCAGATCTTTGTCGGATCGCCTTTGGACAGCTCTTTCAGATGCTGGACGATGTTGAATTTCTCCGCGGCGCCCAGCACCAGGTCTACACCCGGGATTGCTGCGATGGCGGCGGGCTTCAGTTGCGCATAACAGCCTGTGATCACGACGAGGCTTTCGGGCGCCTGCCGCTGGATACGCCGAACGAGGTACCGGCATTCTTTGTCGGCATTCTCCGTGACAGAGCAGGTATTGATCACATATACATCGGCAATTTCGTCAAACTCTTTTTTCCCAAAACCCTCCTTCTCCAGCAAACGCGAGAGCGCCGAGGTCTCGGAATAGTTGAGCTTGCAACCCAATGTGTGAAAAGCGACTGTTTTGTTCTTGATCTCCATCATTTTCTTTCCGTCTTGCCGGTGTTTCCAGCCTGCAAAGATAGTTTGACGGGGGCGAAATACAAGGGATGGTGGTATCTTTACCGCGACGATGAGAACATTTCTGAAACCCCTCCAGTGGCTTTACTGCCTCTGGGCCTTTTCCTTGTTCATCCTCTCCACGCTGCTCGTGGTTCCTTTTGTGGCGGTTTTTTCCCTCAGCCGGTCAAAAGGGGGCAACCTTATATACAGGGTCTGTCATTTCTGGGCCGACAGCTGGTTCTTCCTGATCGGCATCCGTCACCAGACCCTTCCCGCATCCCGGCCCGATCCTGCGAAACAATATATTTATATCGCCAACCATATCTCCTATCTCGATATACCCTCCATCCTGAAAACCATCCGGCACAGCCATTTCCGCGTTCTCGGCAAGGCTGAGATGCGAAGGGTGCCATTCTTTGGCTATATCTACCGGAGGACCGTGATCATGGTGGACAGAAGCAGTTCCGACCAGCGCTCGAAGAGCGTACGCGAACTGAAATCGGTGCTGAAACAGGGGATGTCGGTATTTATCTACCCCGAAGGCACGTTCAACGAGACGCATCATGCGCTGAAGGAATTTTATGACGGCGCTTTCCGTCTCGCCATCGAGACCCGGACGCCCATCAAGCCCATCCTTTTTCTCGATACCTACGACCGGATGCATTATAAAAGCATTTTCTCGCTCAACCCCGGCCGTTCACGGGCCGTATTCCTCCCCGAGCAGAGCGTTGAAGGACTGAGCATGCAGGATCTGCCCTCCCTCCGCTCCATGGTGTACAGGCTTATGGAGGCAAGACTTAAAGAATACAGGGCATCGTGGATCGATTAGATGACCGGATCCGGGAAGATGATTTATTTGCGTAATTTTACGCCCCCATGTACGCAGAAGTCATCATTCCCCTGGCCCTCCCTACGAACTATACCTGGTCCGTACCAGAGCGCTTCCGGTCGCAGGCCCGGGAAGGATGCCGTGTGGAAGTGGAGTTGCGGAATAAGAAATATGCGGGGGTGATCAAGCGCCTGCATACCGACAAACCCGAAGCTTTTACCCCAAAGGATATCCTGAACGTCATCGACAACGAGCCGATCGTTTACCCGGCCCAGCTACAGCTCTGGGAATGGATCGCCAACTATTATCTGTGCAGCGAAGGAGAGGTCATGGCTGCCGCATTGCCCGCGCATTTCAAGCTGAGCAGCGAGACCATCCTCGTCTTTAATGAAGAGGCCGGTGACGACTTTGCCCATCTCGATCATGATGAATTCCTCGTAGCCGAAGCCCTCCTTATCAAAAAGGAGCTGAAGCTGTCGGAAGTACAGCAGGTCCTCGACTCCTCGCATGTATATCCCGTGATCAAGCGGCTTATCGAAAAGAAGGTTTGCTTTGTCTGGGAAGCGCTGAAGGATACCTATGCGCCCAAGAAGGAAAGCTATGTCCTTCTCAATACGGAATACGGCAACGAGGACAAGCTGGCCCAGCTCCTCAACGAATGGAGCCGCGCGCCCAAACAGCTAGGGCTGCTGCTGGCCTACCTGCATCTCCTGAAGACGGAAGGCGAGGTCACCAAGTCGGGGCTGCTGAAAAAATCCGGCGCCTCCGATGCACAGCTCAAAGGGCTGATGGAAAAGAACATCCTCCGGATCGAAAAGAGATCCATCGACCGGCTGAAATACCTTCCCCGCGATATCAATATCGATTTCGAGCTCTCGCCCGCGCAGCAAAAGGCCTTTGACGAAGTGTCGGCGGTTTTTGGGGTTGGCTCTTTCGGGCCTGCGGCCACTGGGCATGGCACATTGGGACCCGTCGTCACTGGTTCAGGCTCCGTCGCAGTATCAGAGCAGCACACGCAGGAAAGGTCGGTCTGTCTGCTGCATGGCGTTACGTCCAGCGGCAAGACCCAGGTCTATATCCGGCAGATCGAGCTGGCCATACGACAGGGCAAGCAGGTGCTGTACATGCTGCCCGAGATCGCGCTTACCTCGCAGATCATACGCCGGTTGCAGCGGCATTTCGGGGGATGGATCGGTATCTATCACAGCAAGTTCAGCCAGAACGAAAGGCTGGAGGTCTGGAACAAGATCCGCAGCGGGGAGCTGAAGATCCTGCTGGGCGCAAGGTCCTCCTTATTCCTCCCTTTCGAAAACCTCGGCCTCATCGTGGCCGATGAAGAGCATGATGCATCGTACAAGCAGCAGGAGCCAGCGCCACGCTATCATGCCCGCGACACGGCGATCTATTATGCCTCGCTGTTCCAGGCAAAAGTATTGCTGGGCAGCGCCACGCCATCGGTCGAAAGCTATTACAATGCATCCACCGGCAAATATGGGCTGGTGGAGCTGAACGAGCGGTATGGGAATGTGCCCATGCCCATCATCGAGATCATCGATACGCGCAAGATCGTCACCAAAGAAAAGAACAAGGTCATTCTGAGCCCGGCCTTGCAGACCTCCATCGAATCTTCGCTGGCGAATTCCCGGCAGGTCATCCTGTTCCAGAACCGGCGAGGATATTCTCCATACCAGGTCTGCGAGGTCTGTGGCTGGATCCCGCAGTGCAAGAACTGCGATGTCTCGCTCAACTTTCATAAGCTTACCAACAAGCTGCATTGTCATTATTGCGGCACCGTCTACCCGCCGCTGAACACCTGTGCCGCCTGCGGAAACCATAAATTCATCCAGCGTAATTTTGGCACCGAGCGGATCGAAGAGCATCTCGAAGAAGTATTCCCAAAGGCGAAGGTGGCGCGGATGGATATCGACAGCGTGCGGGGGAAGACGGCCCATGACAGCCTGATCCAGCAGTTCGAGCAGCGAAGGGTGGACATCCTGGTAGGTACTCAGATGGTGGTCAAAGGACTGGACTTCGATAATGTAAATCTGGTGGGCATCCTCGATGCGGACAGTATCCTGAGCTTTGCCGATTTCCGGGTGAACGAAAGGGCTTTTCAGCTGATGGAGCAGGTCAGCGGGAGGGCGGGGCGGAAGGACGGGGAAGGGAAAGTGCTGATCCAGGTGGCGAATACCCGGCATCCCGTGATCGCGTATGTGCAGGCGCATGATTACCGCTTTTTTTTCCAGAACGAGATCGCCGCGCGCAAGCAATTCTTCTATCCGCCTTTTTCGAGGACGATCCTCGTCACCTTCCGGCACAAGGACAAAGATATCGTCGGCGATGCCGCGCGTCTTTTTTCCAATAATCTGAAAAAGGATTTCGGACCCTGGCTGGTAGGGCCCGCCGAGCCCGCGGTGGGACGGATACGCAACCAGTATCTGATGGAGCTGCTGATGAAGCTGCCCAAAGATGGTCAGACGATCCCCTTTGCCAAACATTCGATCCAGCAGCAGATGGCCATCCTGCACAATCATAAAAAATTCCGCAGCGTGATCATCATCCCCGATGTGGATGCGGTGTAGGCGACCTGCGGCCGTTCCGGGCCCGTGCCTCAGCCAGCTTCGGGCGATTTTTTCTGGCATGTTTTTTTAGCGTATACTTGTTTATCCATTTTATCAATCCTTCAGCATGAAGATCGAAGAGAACAGCTCGCTGAAATCATATAACACGTTCGGAATAGACGCCAGGGCCCGGTGGTTTGGCGCATTTGGGAACATGGATGAATTGGGAGAACTGCTTGGGTTCGCGTCGGAGGGGGCATCCGCGCCGGCTACTTCTTCATCTGCGCTGACCTTTTCTTCTTCCAGACCGCTCCCCATCCTGATCCTGGGCGGTGGCAGCAATATTCTTTTTACAATGGATTTCCCGGGCGTGGTCCTTAAGAACGGGATCATGGGCACCGAACTCATCCGGGAGGATGAAAAGCATGTATGGGTCAGGGTGGGGGCGGGGGAGAGCTGGCATGGCTTCGTGCAGTACTGTCTGGCGAGGAACTGGGCTGGCGTGGAAAATCTTTCGCTGATCCCCGGTAATGTCGGCGCCACCCCCATGCAGAATATCGGCGCGTATGGCGTCGAGATAAAAGATGTTTTTTATGAATTGCAGGCCTGGAGCCTGCGCGAGAATAAGGTCTATACTCTCAGCGTAAACGACTGCGACTTCGGCTATCGCGACAGTGTGTTCAAGCAGCGGTATAAGGACCAGTTCGTCATCCTGAATGTGGTATACCGGCTGAACAAGACCCCGAAATTCCATACGGAGTATGGAGCGATAAAAGAAGAGCTGGACAAGATGGGGGTGCGCGAACTGAGCATCCAGGCGATCTCGGCCGCCGTGATCCGCATCCGGTCATCCAAGCTGCCAGACCCGAAAGAGATCGGCAACGCCGGCAGCTTCTTTAAGAATCCCGTCGTCACCGCGGAACGTTTTGCTGCGCTACAGGTGGAATTTCCTGGGATCGTGGGGTATCAGGCCCCCTCTGTCGGGAGCCCCACCACGGACGATGCGCTCTCCGGCACGGTCAAACTTGCGGCCGGCTGGCTGATCGAGCAATGCGGCTGGAAAGGATATTGTAAAGGAGACGCGGGCGTCCATGCCCGGCAGGCCCTTGTGCTGGTCAATTATGGGAATGCCACGGGCCATGAACTATTCGGCCTCAGCGGGGAGATTCTGCAAAGCGTTAAAAAGAAATTCGGCGTGGACCTGGAGCGCGAAGTAAATATCGTGCCTAATTAAAATCCTCGTTGTCAAAATCCTCGTCGCTGCTGAAGCTGCCGCCGGAAGAGCCCAGGTTCACCATGGACCCGATCAGGTCCTTGAACTCGATCTTCCCTTCGACCACTTTTTTGCTGATCAGCGAATAAGCGGCGAGGCCATGCAGCACGAATTCCATGAGCAGGGCAGTCTCTTTTTCGTTGGCGTTCTTGAAATGCTTCTTGACGAGGGCATGTAGTCCGTCGACCTTATACAGTTCCTGGATCTTATCCGCATCGGCGGTATTGAAGAATAAATTAAGATGGTTGCCTTTGTCAAACCAGTGCGTGATGGCCTTGAAGGGATTCTCGTCCCGGGTGTCGGCCTTGCGCTTCTTCAACTGGTCGGGGTTGGGGAAATAATTGACGAAGAGAGTGCGGAAAGATTTCTCCAGCAGGTTGAACGCCACCTGATAGGGCCCTTCCTGTTCTCCTTCATAGACGAGCTCGATCTTGCCGGTGATGGACGGCACGATGCCGACGAGATCGCTCATCCAGACCTGGGTTTCTTTTTCGTTGTTGAGGATAGCCCGGCGTTCGGCGGCGCTCACCGCATTCTCGTAGGCTGCGATGGTAAGGCGAGCCGACACACCGCTTTTCTTGTCTACATATTCGCTGGTCCTGGCTTCGAAGGACACCTGCTCGATCAGTCGCTTGACCAGATCGCTCACTTTCACGCGGACCTTCTGTTCTTCGAGCACATCGGCTTCCTGCGCCGTGATGGCGAGGGCCGTCTCGATGGTCTTTGGATAGTGCGTCAGGATCTGGCTTTCGATACGATCCTTCAAAGGCGTGACGATGGACCCACGGTTCGTATAATCTTCGGGGTTAGCCGTGAAGACAAAGAGGATGTCGAGGGGCATGCGCAGCTTGAAGCCCCGGATCTGGATATCGCCTTCTTCGAGGATATTGAACAAGGATACCTGTATGCGCGCCTGCAGATCGGGGATCTCGTTGATGACGAAGATGCCCCGGTTGCTTTTTGGGATGATGCCGAAGTGGATCACCTGTTCGTCGGCGAAGTTCAGCCGCAGGTTGGCTGCCTTTATAGGATCGATGTCGCCGATCAGATCGGCCACCGATACATCGGGCGTCGCCAGCTTTTCACCATACCGTTCGCTGCGGTGCAGCAGGCTGATGGGCGTGTCGTCGCCTTTGGCGGCCAACAGGTCACGGGCATATTTCGAGATGGGCCGGTAAGGGTCGTCGTTCACTTCGCTGCCGGTGACATAGGGAATGTATTCGTCCAGCAGCTCCACCATCTGCCGGGCCATACGGGTCTTGGCCTGGCCGCGGAGCCCGAGAAATAAAATATTGTGACGCGAAAGCAGCGCTCTCTCCGTATCGGGGATAACGGAATCCTCGTAGCCGAGGATATTGGGGAAGGTGTTTTCCTTATTCTTCAGTTTCGTGATCAGGTTCTCCCGGATCTCTTCTTTTACGCTCCGGTGCTTGTAGCCAGCTTTCTTCAGATCGCCAAGGGTCTTTATTTTTGTAATATCCATAGTTAGTTTTGACCGGGTCAGTACACCGTCTTACGCTTCCCGCTCTCGAAATCCCGGAAGATAAAGGCGCCGAGATGATCGAGCGAGGCGAAAAAGGCCTTCCCGTTATTTGTTTCTGTAAATTCGGTAACAAAGCGCTGCAGATACGGATCGCTTGCGATCATGAATGTCGTGATCGGGATCTTCAGCTTCTTGCATTGCGCGGCCAGGTTCAGGCAGCGGCTGGTGATCTTCCTGTCCAGCCCGAAACTGTTCTTGTAATATCGTTTGCCCACTTTCAGGCAGGTCGGTTTGCCATCGGTGATCATAAAGATCTGTTTGTTGGTATTCCTGCGGCGGCGGAGGATGTCCAGGGCCAGCTCGAGGCCTGCCACCGTATTGGTGTGATAAGGGCCCACCTGGAGATAAGGGAGGTCCTTGATCTCGACTGGCCAGGCATCGTTGCCAAAGACCACGATGTCGAGGGTGTCCTTTGGATATTTGGTGGTGATGAGCTCGCTGAGCGCCATGGCCACTTTTTTGGCGGGGGTGATCCGGTCTTCTCCATAAAGGATCATCGAATGGGAAATATCGATCATCAGCACCGTAGAGGTCTGCGCCTTGTAATCCGTTTCCCTGATCTTCAGATCGTCCTCCTGCATGGAAAAACTATCGACTCCGTGATTGATCTGTGCATTGCGGATCGACTCGGTAAAATCGATCTGTTCGAGCTGGTCGCCGAATATGAAAGGTCTTGTCTCGGGGTTGACCTCATCTCCACCACCGGGCTTGAAGATCTGGTGGTTGCCCTGGCGGCTCTTCTTCAGCTTGCCGAAAATATCTTCCAGCGAACGTTTGCGGATGCCTTGTTCGGTCTTGGGGGTGATATGGATCTCGCCGGTCTGTTTGTTCTCGTCGATATAGCCCTTGTCTTTCAGGTCTTCGATAAAGTCGCCCATGCCATATTCATCATCCGTCATCTGATATTCTTTGTCGAGCTGGTTCATCCATTGCAGGGCTTCGCCCACATCGCCGTTTGTATAGCTGAGCAATTGGATGAATGCGTCCAGCAACTGGTCAAACTTCGATTTGCCCTGCGCATCGGGATCAAACTTTGTAAAATTAAATCCTATCATAGCCCTGGATTGTTTGCTGGCGGCCTGTCCGCTGTTTGTCGGTGGCGCCGCCGGTTATCTCAAGTTACACATAATTTCATTGCAGATATACCCCCGCAAAAAACTTAGTATGGTAACTTAATGGTTTGTTCATAATCAACAATCGGCTAACGATTTAGTTCTCTTTATAAACGAGGAATCGTGTGGTGCGGATGTCTTATGCGGAACGGGCCCGCCACTACTGTGGCGGGCCCGTTCCGCATGTTTTAGCAAACTTATTTGTCCTATCGTGTCTTATCGGGGCTTCGTGTCACCCTTGGCGGGCTGTGGTGGATTATTGATCAGGGGTTGCTGGTTCAGCTCAGTGACAGGCGCCCTGGCAGCCGGAGCGAATTGTTTCTCCCAGTCGCCGAGATTGAGCAGCATCTGGTAGGAGGAAAGGATATCTTCCACAAATTCTCCCTGTTTATCCGAGAGGTTGCCGCCTTTTCCCTGCCTTGCCATCTGTGCGTTGATGGCCAGCTGCTCGTCGCTCATGTTTTCTCCAAGCCCTTTGTAATAACGCATCTGCTGTTCGAGGTCTTTTTTGACCGAGGCGGCGACCTTTTTGGCCAGCGTCTGGTCTTCCGACTGGTAGCAGGCGAGGAGGAAGCTCATCGAGATCCGGTTGTGCTGATTGCCCCTGTTGGAGGTCATGCCATAAGGGAAGTTGGATTCCAGCACATTCTTGTCGAAATGTTCCAGCAGGTTGCGGGCCTTGTCTTTCTGGCCAGCATCCACAAGGCTCATCGCCAGCTGGGCGTGGGCAGCGCGCAGGGTGTTCAGATGGCGGCGGTTCTCCTCATCGTAATAGACACCCTCTTTATCGGCGTTGCCAAAGCCGAACTTCGTCATCATTGTATTGTAGGCCACGTCATTGTTATAATAGCCATAATTCGCGTTCTTCGTCTCCACCGGCACCAGTCTGCCGGCGAGCCCATCCTGACGGATATATTTGCTCAGCCCGAGGTCATCCAGCTCGTAGGTGGAATTGAAGCACAGCGGCCGCTGCCATTTGTTGGCAGCGATCAGCGCGAGTACGGCGAGCTCGTTCTTGAGCAGGTAATTCTTGTTCTTCGAAATATCGAGTCGCAGCTCGCTGACCACACTGTCGGTGGCGTTGACCGTGCCATTGCTCCGGACGGTATTGAGGTCCACCGGTACGCTGAGCTTGTGTGTGGGCAGGTAATTGATCGATTCCCCGTCCTCCGTCTGGTTGGTATATTTTGCATCGTCGCTGCCGACTACGGTCTTCAGCATCGAATACATATCGTAGTATTTGTTGGGGTCGAAGCCGGGTATGCCACCGATAGCGACGGCGTCCCGGTTGCTGCCCTGGATCTGTTCGGGGGTGAACACCACATCGGCGGGAGCACTCTGGTTGACCTTATAGCGCAGCTGGTTGATATACCAGTCGGTGCCCAGCAGGCTGTAGTTCATGACGCGGACGTCGGGACGTATCCCTTCCACTTCCTGCGCGTACCACAGGGGGTAAGTATCGTTGTCGCCAAAGGAGATGAGGATGGCGTCTTTCGGACAGCTTTCGAGATAGTCCTTGCCAATATCTCTGGCCAGTGTCTTCTTGCTGCGGTCGTGATCGTCCCATTCCTGGTTGCCCATGAGGAAAGGCACGGCGAGGAAGCAGATCCCCGCAGCCGCATAGTTGGCCATGGCAGCCTTGCCTTTGAACGATTTTTCCAGCGCCTCCTTTACCCAGATCACGCCGAGGCCGATCCAGATGGCAAAGGCGTAGCAGGAGCCGGCAAAGGCATAATCCCTTTCGCGCGGCTGGTAGCCTGCCTGGTTGAGGTAGAAGACGATGCCAAAGCCGGTGATCGCGAACAGCAGCCCGGTGACGAGAAAGTCTCTGCGATTGCGTTTGTACTGGAAGGCCAGCCCGAGGAAGCCCAGGATCAGGGGCAGCATATACATCCTGTTGTAGGATTTGTTGTTCTTGTGGATGCTGTCCGGCATTTTGCTCTGGTCGCCGTAGAAGAAATTATCGATAAAGGAGATGCCGGTGATAAAATTGCCGTCCCGGACATTGCCGAAGCCCTGGAGGTCATTTTGTTTGCCGGAGTAGCTCCAGAGGAAATAGCGCAGGTACATCCAGTAGGCCTGATAGCCCATTGCGTATTTGAAATTGTCTTTCATGGAGGGGATGTCACCATCCTGCAAGCCGGTATATTGCCTGTAGCAATCCACCTGGTTCCGGTCGTTACCCCCGTCCCACATACGTGGGAACAGATGCGAGGAAGGCGTGTTGCTCCAATCCTGCCCCGTCATTTTGCCCGCGGCCTCATATTTTTCTTTTCCTTTTACATAGAGGGTACCGCCGTCGACACGGGGAGCGCGGTCCTGGAAGTCGGGACCGTAGAGTAAAGGCCAGTCGCCATACTGGTCACGGCTGAGATAGCCGACAAGGCTTACGGGGTTGTCGACATTGTACATATCCACGGCCGGGTCGGCATTGGAGCGGATGATGGTGGTGAAATAGGTGGAGTAACCGAGCAGCATAAAGGCAGCGCACCAGAGGCCCAGCTTGAGGTAATAATATTGTTTGCGTACGGCCCAGCGGATGCCCACGATGATGAGAGCGGCCAGCAGTGCGAAGAAAAAGGCGAAGCCGACGAAGAAAGGCATGTTCAGGCTGTTGACAAAAAAGATGTCGAAGGCGCCGGCGCCCTTGATGGTGTACTGGATGACGAACTTCAGCACGACGCCCGTAATGGCACAGCCCAGGACCAGGGCAAGGATCGTGCCCCAGGTTGTTGGCTTGTAGCGTCTGAAATAATAGACAAGGACAATAGCGGGTATAGTGAGCAGATTCAGCAGATGGACACCGATGGAGAGGCCCATCATATAAAAGATAAAGATGATCCATTTGTCGGAACCGGCCTGTTCGGCATTGTCCTCCCATTTAAGGATGGCCCAGAAGACCAGCGCGGTAAAGAAGGCTGAGGAGGCGTAAACTTCCCCCTCGACGGCGCTGTACCAGAAGCTGTCGCAGAACGTATAGGCCAGGGCGCCGATGACGCCGGCGCTCATGATGGTGAACAGTTGTTGCGTGCTGGGATCTCCAGGGCTGGTGAAGCTTACTGAACCTGCCGGCGTTCCTGCGGCGGTCACGGGGCGCATGACGATCTTGCGGGCAAAATGGGTGATGGACCAGAACAGGAAGAGGATGGAAAATCCGCTGGCGAGCGCGCTCATGAAATTGACGCCGCGGGCGGCGGTCAGCGGGTTATCGCCAAAAAGGATGATAAAGAAGCGGCCCATCAGGACGAACAGAGGGGCGCCCGGAGGGTGGGGGATCTGGAGCTTGTAGCAGCTGGAAACGAACTCGCCGCAGTCCCAGAAGCTGCCGGTGGGTTCCATGGTCATCACATAAACGGTACAGGCGACGACACACACGACCCATCCCACGATATTGTTTACTCTGTTGAAATTCATATAGAAGGCTTTTAAGGAAGGGGCAAATATAAGGAGCTTCCGCTTTATTTCGGTGACCGTCCAGGCTAATTTACAAGTATCTTCACGGTCTTCTCCCCCCCCTCCATGATCACCCTGACAAAATAAACTCCCCGGGCAATATTGCCGGGCCGGAGCACATTCAGGAATCCATGGGTGCTCACCGTCTGGAGGATCCTGCCGGAAATATCGGACAGGCGGACACTTTCACAATTAACCGAAGTGCTGATATAAAGGATGCCGGTCCGGACCGGGTTGGGATAACAGCTGACGATCAGGTTGTTTATCGTATCGCTGACACTGCGCACAGGCGAGTATTTAAAGCTCCCGTCAAGTCCCACCATCTTCAGCCGGTAAAAGTTTATCCCATTGATAAGGTGGTAGTCCGTGTATTGATAATGATGGATCATGCCGCTGTCGCCGGTGGCCTTAACGGAATCGATAGCATAAAAATTCGCTCCGTCGCCACTCTTCTGGATGATGAACCGGCTGGTCGCCTTTTCCTCCTTTGTGCCCCATTGCAGC
>DATHHO010000091.1:0-33698 GCA_035317125.1 Puia sp. | reverse complement strand
GTCTGCCAGTATGTGGGGTATACCCGGCAGGAAAAAAAGATCAGCATAGAGCCGGAAATCAAGGGTCGTCGTTGTCTGTCCCGGCTCTATGCTGATCTTTTTTTCCTGCCGGGTATACCCCACATACTGGCAGACCAGGGTATAACTGCCGGGGTCGAGGTCCAGAAAATATTTCCCTTCGTTGTTGGCGGTCACCCCTTTGGTGGTGCCTTTTACAAAAACGGAAGAATAAGCCAGAACGGCGCCTTTATCGTCGGTCACCCTGCCGGTGATCCTGCCTGCGCGGGCAGTGCTGAAGGCCATGGAGGTCAGCAGAAAAAAGAGGAGCGGGAGACTCGTGCGGGAGGCAGGGATGCGTTTCATGGGGAGACTCGGGTTGCGCTTCATCGGAGAGATTTACCGGGCTGGTTTCAGATAGCTTCCGGAAAGAGCGGCCAGACCGCCAACCAGCGCCCCTACGAGGGCGGTGACCAGGATCAGCAGAACGGGAGAACCTCCCAGCGGCAGGATCTGTGCGATCTTTCTGGACAGGATACTTTCGTTGGCCGCGTCGATGCCCCATGCCAGCAACGCCCACAGCAGAAAAACAGCGAGGAAGCCGGAGAAAAATGCCAGGCCGGGCCTTTGCGGAATGACGAGGCTGACGACCACCGCCGCCAGGGCGATCCCCCACCAGGGCAGATAGAGCCCCGAAGCAAAGCTCAGCAAGCCGATCAGCAGCGTCGATACAATAAATTTACTCCAGTTCATATACTATAAATTATTTGCGGAATTTCATTTTCCATTTGATCCGTTTGTCCTTGGTATCATCCGTACCCATTACCCAGAGCGGATAATATTTACCCGCGGCCCAGTAGTCGACGAACGAATCGTAATAAGGGCTTCCCGGATTGCCATTCTGCCCGCCCGGATAAACGCCGTAGGCCTCCGTCTTGTCGGTAAGCTGTACGATCATGCGCCAGCTCGGGCCATGATATTGCTTGGCGGCGTTGATGCAATGTGTACCCCCCCCGATCGGCAGATGCGTACGGCTGAGGGCGGGTAAGCGCAACAGGTGCCTTGCCCAGCTGTCCTTATATTTAGCCCATTGCAGCTTGTCCTCTCTTTCGGCCTGCACCAGCTCCATGGTACAGCTCTTGAAGGCAGCGGTGACCACGCTCCGCAGGGTTTCTTTTTCGGGCGTATGGATATTGTCGATGAACTTATAAGCCGAATCCTTCAGCAGGGCCTCCAGCAGCACGCTCTCATATGGACGCATCATCGGGAGGTTGGTCTTTGAAAATTCATCGTCGAAGATGCCCTCCTCAATTTTGGACCACCAGCATTTGAATACGGTGGGGCCTGTCTCATTGGGATCGTCACGCAGCCGCCACGCGATAAACATATCGAGGTATTTCACCTCTTCCTCGCTGAGCTGGGACCGGTCGACATTCCTCAGCAGGAGGGGTTTGGCCATTTCCGCGAAGACGTCATAATTATCCGTCTGCATGCTCATCATGTCATGCGGTGTGATGCCGTCGAGCTTGTTCAGGTAGCGGTTGATCAGCAGACCGCGGTAGACGGGGAATTTGGCGCCGAGGAAATAGGGATAGGACGTATCGGCGGGAGACTGGTTGGCGCTGCTGACGAATCCCCTGTCCGGGTTGATCATATATGGGTTCTCGTCGGACGGGATATTGGCCTGCCACATATAAGAGCTGTCCTTGCCCGGCATCACGAATTCACCCTGCCCCTTCCATTTGGCGGGGAACTGGCCCTGCTGCCAGATCGCTATATCTCCGTTCTTGGCGGCAAATATGAAATTCTGTCCGGGCGTGCTGAGATACTGGATCGCTTTTTTGTAATCATCGTAGTTTCTGGCCAGGCGCAGACGGCTGAATACCGCCAGCTCGTTGGATGGATCATTGGCCTTCCAGTGTACGGAGTAGGACCTGGAATTGGGCAGGTCCGAGAAGCCGCTGAAATGCGGATCGTACATCACCGGTCCGAAGACGGTGTACGCCACCGTATCGGAGAATTCGGGCTCGCCTTTTATTTTTATGGTCTCTATCCGCTGTTCGGATGAGCGCCAGTCTCCGTTGAAGCGGTATGCCTGCTGTGTGCTGTCCTTGAACTCGATGGAATAATAGTCACGGACATCCCTGCCCGCATTGGTCACGCCCCATGCGCAACTGTCATTAAAACCGATGATGATATATGGCGCTCCGGGAAAGGAAACCCCGTAGGTATTAAATTCGGGTGTCTGCACCTGCATCTCGTACCAGATGGCCGGCAGGTTCGTTCCGAGATGCGGATCGTTACAGAGGATGGGCCGGCCGCTCAGCGTCTTCTTCCCGCTCACCGCCCAGTTGTTGCTGCCGTTGTTCTTTTCGGGCTTCACTTCGCGTACGGTTATGGATTCCCGGTTGGAAAAATACAGCGAATCGGCCGTAGCCGGCGTTTTATGCTGAACGCCCGGAGGGAGAAAGGCGGTGCCTCTGGGTACGATGGGATCGACGCTGTCCTGGATGGAGGGGTACAGCTTTGCAAAGTCCTCTTTGCTGAAGAGGCTTTTGGCATTGGTCATTTCGATGTCCTCGTCGGAACCCGCGAGGTCATAGGCCATATTTTTCATGAACAGGGCGATCTTGAGATTCGTCCAGGGTTCGGGCTTGTAATTCAGCAGCTTGTATTCCAGCGGGAGTTCGCTCTCTTTCAGGTGGCTGATATATTCGTTCACACCAGCGGTATAGGCATCACAGTCCCTTTTCGTGATGCTGTCCTTCTCCATTTCGGCCAGCGCTTTTTCGGCGCCATAGACCATGCCCAGCCTGCGCATCTCCCGGTCGAATTTCACATAGCCATTACCGGGGCCCGGTCCAAGGATCTCGCTCAGCCTTCCTGCGGCGGCATGTGTCTGGAACTCCATCTGCCAGAGCCGGAACTTTGCATGCAGGTAGCCCTGCAAGAAACAGGCATCTTCCGAGTTGCCCGCCATGATATGAGGGACGAGACGGTCGTCGAAATAGACCTCCGCCTTATCTTTTAATGCCGGTATGGAAAGGGTGGCGCTGAAGCTCTTGTCCACGGGGTCGGCGTTCTGCCAGCAACCGTGCTGTGGGCTCAGGAACTGGCCAAGGGGCGGCACTTTACCCCATTGATTATTGAGACATACGATCAGCGCGACGGTGAGAAGAGAGGAAATAGTAAAAGGAACTATCCGCATACTGTGCTATTAGGTTGATACTGGTAACGACCTTTAAAAGTAATCTATTTTTTCAAATTAGCAGAAGTAGGGAATCCTTGAAAAACTACCACAAAATGGTATTGTGCATGTGCGTTCAAAATTTAAAATTTGCATATCGGATTCATCGGATACAACGGATCATAACCCCGGCCCTTTTTAAAAATATTGTACCCCGTTTAAGTTGGAGGAATACCCTTACCCAAACCGTATTGAGCGGAGAAATTCCAGACCCTTTATGGAAGAATACTCCCGACCCTTTGAGCAGAGAAAGCTCCATGCCCTGTGCGCGGAGTAAGTATCTCCTACCCTTTTGAGCAATTCAGGTGGTTCAGGTTGATAATAGGCCGGTCTCTTTTTGAGCCGGCTTATTTATTTTCTCAGCGGCTCGAGGGATCAGGAGTAATCCTCTGGCCGGCCTTGACATATTCATAAAAAGAAGTATATACCCCTCCCTTCGTCTGATCGCTCAGCGGAGCAGAGCGATCAGACCATCCGTCTCTTCCACCGAATTAAATGCATGGAGCACGATACGAAGCCGCTCGCCGCCTTTCTGGACGGTGGGATACAGAATGGGACGGACATCCAGACCGGCAGCCTGTACTTTCTGCGCCAGCTCTTTTACTTCCGCATTCCCCGGAACGATCACGACCTGGATCGGGGTCAGGCTTGGCAGGCGTTGATAGCGCAGGCTTGCCTGCTGAAACCGTCCGATCAGTTGTTGCAGTTGCTGCCTTTCCTTTTCCATTCCCGGGAAAAGGGCATAGGCCGTGCGGACCGCGACGATGCTGGTCTCCGGCAGCGCGGTGGTATAAATAAAAGCCCTCGAAAAATTGATGAGATAATCCCGCAGGGCCATGCTGCCGAGCACGATCGCCCCATGACAGCCGACGGCTTTTCCAAAAGTATGGATGCGCGCGAAGCAGCTGTCCTGCAAGCCCAGCGACTGGACCAGCCCCTCCCCTTTGTTGCCGACGACGCCCGTTGCATGCGCTTCGTCCACGATGAGCTGCGCCCCATAACGTTCGCATAACCCCGCGATGGCTGCCAGAGGCGCCATATCTCCGTCCATGGAGAATACGGATTCCGTCACGACGAAAATGTTGCCCCGTGCCGCTTTTGCTGACCCATGCTCGTGTTCTGCTGGTCCGGGCATGCTTCCTGATGATTCATGCCCCTGTTCTACAGGTCTGGTTTCTGTTGGCCCGGGTATCGTGGGGGCGGGTCCGGATGAATTTCCTTTTGCGGCTTTCAATTTTTTTTCGCGATCGCCGAGATCGTTATGAAAGAAAGAAAAGGATTGGGCAAAACTGAGCCTTATGCCGTCACGGATAGAGGCATGGCTGAGGTAGTCGAACAGGACGGTATCGCCACGCTGGGGCACGCTGCTCAATAATCCGAGGTTGGCGTCATAGCCCGAATTGAAGATAAGCCCGGCCTCCGCGGCATGGAAGGCGGCGATGGACCGCTCGGTCTCTTCGATGAGGGGATAGTTGCCGGCCAGCAGACGCGAACCGGTGCTGCCGTGGCGGGTGTGCGAGTTCGAATCTCTTCCCGCGCACGAGGTGGGGTCGACTGAATCTTGCGGGCCGGATGGGGCGCCCTCTCCGGATAATTGCGGCGGCCGCGAAATCCCGGATGTGCCGGAGGAGCCGCTCAGCGCTTTTTCGATAAGCCCGTTGTGGGTGATGCCCAGATAATCGTTCGAGCAAAAATCCGTCCTTCCATCCGGCAGACGCAGGCTGCGGAATGCATTCTTCTCCCTGCGGTCGTCAAGCTTTGCATGTAGGAATTCTTCGTTCAAGCGGGTAAATTTCGGACAAAGATCAATTAATTTGGGTGATCGCGGGAAGGTTTAGGCAAATGAGGCGGGGAGGCTCCACCGGCGCTGATGGAGGAGGGTGCGAATCCGGGTTGGGCCGTTCTGTCGGTAGATCATGGGGGCACGCGTCTTTTTCAGTAGGTTTGCAGGATGGAAAAAGTCCCGGAACAGAAGAATATCCTCGGCCTGCAATTGCCAACCGATCCGAGATGGGTGGACCTCGCCAGCATTTCGCTGGAGGAGATCCTCACCGACCATGCCTGGTGCGAGCAGAAAGCCGCGACCAGCTGTATTTCCCTGATCCAGCGGTATTCCGCGCTCGACAAGCTGGTGCAGGAGCTGTCCCCCATCGTGACCGAGGAATGGGGGCATTTTCGTCTGGTGCTGGCGGAGCTGAGCAAACGCGGTCTGGTGCTGGGCAGACAACGGAAGGATCAGTATGTGAACAGGCTGATGGAATTTCAGCAGAAAGGCGGCAATGAAGAGGAACGGTTGCTCGACCGCCTGCTTATTTTCGCGCTGATCGAGGCGCGGAGCTGCGAACGGTTCAAGCGGTTGAGCGAAGGCCTTGACGACAGCTATCTCAGTCAGTTCTACCGACGGTTCATGGAGAGCGAGGCTGGCCATTATCATTTATTTATCGAACTCGCAGAGACCTATATCGAAAAAAACAGGGTCCGGAAACGCTGGAATGAATGGCTGGAATTCGAGGCGGGGGTCATGCAGGACATGGAAGTGCGGGGGGACCGGATTCATTGACATTCCGCGGTTCACGGAGACGGGACCCGTTGATCAATCCTTCTCTCTCCCGGATGGTCTGCATGTAAGAATAAGATCGATAATTCCTGATTCAGGAAATAATAGTATGCGGATCTTTTAATTTACCGACATATACGTCGACATACTCCTTCATTTTTTTTCTCCGGTATTGCATGACCCAGCGGGGATGCGGCAGGGGAATGATCTTGTCGAAGAAGCGGTGCTTTTCGTTGATGCGGCTGAATTGTTTGAAGTTCTCCCCTTCTCCGAGGCAGAAGCAGGTTGAAATGGTCGGCATGCTTTCGAGCTGCTGACGGATACAATCCAGCATAAAGGGCTCACTGGCTTTGAGCAGCGCTTTATCATCGTAATAATTCAGGTTCTTGCCGTTCAGGGTATAACCCAGCGGCGAGAGCGCCGTGAAAAAGAACTGTCTGTAAAACGCCTCCACCCCACCAAAGCCATCGATCATTTCGTAGATGAACTGCGAGGACAGCTCGGGAAGTTTTTTCCAGTCGTTCGGGATGCCGCACTTCTCCTGCAGTCGGATCGGATCGGTAAAGGGCACGCCGGTAACTCCTCCGCCAAAGCGGCCCGGATTGATGCCGAAGATAAAAACACGCGGATGGGCGTCGCCGTAAAATTTTTCATAAAATGCCCTGGTCAGCTTCCAGGTGGCCGGCTCGGTGAAAGGGTTCATGATCGAAATGCCTTCGGGCAGCGTGAAGCAGGGTTTCAACCGCGTATAAAAATCGAGGATCGCAGCGGACTGTGTAGTGAATCGTTCGGGCATAGACGATGAGTTGCCGGTCAGCTCTTTTTTATAATAAATACCGAAGGTACGGGGCGCTCGCCCTCTTTGTCGGAGGGATGGATCGTCTCTTTGCCATTGACCAGCAAGCAGCTGCTGCCACCGCCATCCAGGTTCAGCGCTTCATAACAGCCCAGGTCCAGCAAGATCTTCGCCTCCTGTGAGAGGGTGACACCTGCCGCCTTGCCGGGTGTACGTCCCTGCACAGCGAGCACAATGATCCGACCGTCACGCGTATAACCCAGGGCGCTCCGGGGATGGATGTCTTTTTCGCCTTTGATAAAGAGTCCTTCTTCCTCGTTGGTGACCCGGATGGTCCCGTTATGGATGAGGACAGGGCCGCCGCCTATAACCGTCTGCATCTTCCAGCGCCGCCAATGGGAATTGTTCAGGGCTTTCAGGGTGGGAATCGAATCTGGTCCCTGTGCTACGACAGGGTTGTCTTCAAAAGCATAAGGTAAGGGTTGGGTCGTGTCCGTAAAGACCCATGCGACGTCGGCCTTCCTTTTCCGGCTGATCCCCAGCGCGCTGCGGGTGGTATAGATATAATACGCCAGTGAATCTTTTCCTTTGTGCCGGCGCGACGGCTGATTCCAGGCGACCATTTTCCCGTCTTTCACGACTACATTCAGGTTGCCGTTAGTCTTAAAGGAAAAAAAAGCGGTGTTGATCACCAGCAGGGGATTTTGTTCCTGCTGATAATACTCGGCGGGCTTCAACCGCTGGCCATATCCTATCTGGGTAGTGAACAAAAGAGACTTGTCTTTCAGATCCGCAGAGACATAATAAGCTATCGACGGGCGCCCGTCCAGTGAATCGTCCGTTCTGAAAACATGCATGGAAGCGGGAAGGGGACCGAAATCCGGGTCGACGTCCTTCCACTGCCACCGGGGAGAATGGGTGCTGACACCCGACGCCTTTTCCACCTTCACAAAATTATCGGGGTCCTGTTTGTCCCGTACCTGTGCCTGACTACTGCTGACTTGTCCCGCGAGCAGAATGATCAGCGTGGCTGCTTCTATAAAATGGATCTTTTTCATAATTTCTTTTAAGGAGTTTATAAACCCGGTTGGCCGTCTTTATGAGGATCGCCCCGAAAAGGACCGCCCCGGGAAAAATAGTCCAGCTCTTCTTCCAGGTGAAGGAAAGGATATTTGTCGATGAGGTCCTTTGTCTTTTGCCAGTGGTCGAGCAAAAAGCGTTTGTGCGCGAGGGTGGCGGGCTGGAACGGCTTGTGTTTTCTGGCAATGGCGATCTTTTTTACTTCCTCCATGATCTGCTGCGAGCTGTCCCCGATAAAATGGCGGGTGAATTTCTCCAGCACGAAGTTGGTCGCCGCATAGTTCGGATGGACCAGGTCGATATCATAGAACCGGTAATCCCGCAATACATCGATGACCAGCTCATAGGCCGGGAAGTACCAGAGCCGGTCGAATTTGCCGGTGAGATGATGCACCACTTCGATAAGCCGGGCCTTGCTGCGGTTGTTCTCGATGACCCCGTCGCGGATGTGCCGGACCGGGCTGACGGTGAAGATCACCCCGATGGAGGGATTGAAATGGAATAGCTGGTGTAGGCAATTATCAAGGGCCGAGTTGATCTCTTCGATCGTCATGAGGTGTTTGCGGAAGTGCTGGGCAGGGACGCGGTGACAATTGGCCACAGGCGTCTCGGGGGGCCGGGGGCCATCATGGGCAGGGGCATCCGAGGCGCGTACATCGGAGGGGTGCGAGCCGGCCATATTCCCGGTGGCCGCTCCGGAATGACCCTCTGGGGGGGCGCTGAAAGCTCCGGGGCGAACCTCTGCGCGTGCATTCGAGCCTCCAGGCCGTAGTTCCGCGGGTGCATCCGCAACCAGCCGGTACGAAAAAGCGCTGCCGAGCGTAATGATCAGCCATTTCGCCTCTTTTAAAAAGTCGTGTGCGCGTGCCTGTGATTCGTTGATGACACGCAGGCTCTCGGTCCGGTCCATGCCGGAAAAAACGCTGTGGTGCTGCCAGCTTTGCCAGAGCTCGTTAAAATAAAAGAGGTCTTCTTCGCGGTATGTTTTATGCTGGATATACGAAACGATGCTGCCGGCCACGCTGGCGGGATCGAACAGGATACCGTTGGGATTCTGCAGGGTATCGAACTTCAGGTCCCGGAGATGATTGCCGATATGTTCCGTAAAGCAGGAGCCTGTCAGCATGATCTTGTCGGTATATTCGATGGGCTGTGGAAGGGAACTTATCTGAATGGGCAACTGAAATTCCATGAATGAGGTTTGCGTTACACAAAAATTTCGTTGGCGATGCGGAGGCATTCCTGCAGCGCATCTTCGTTCAGGGGCGTCAGCAGGCCCTGCTCACTGAAATAAGGGATCAGCCATTCCGTATTCATATTTCCCACAAGGTCGTTACCGGCCATCGGACAGCCGCCGATCCCCTTGAGGGCGCCATCGAATCTCCGGCATCCCGCCTGGAGCGCCGCATCGATCTTGCTCTTCCAGTTCCGGTGTGTCGAATGGAGATGGACCCCGATCTGACAACCGGGTAATTGCTTCACCAGATAATCGGTCACGGAAAACACCTGCTCCGGGGTGGCGAGGCCAACGGTGTCGGCAAGGGAGATGATCGTTACGCCCAGGCTGGCGATGGTATCCGCCCACTGGAAGACGATCTCTTCCGACCAGGGATCGCCGTATGGATTTCCAAAGCCCATCGAAAGATACACCACCAGCTGCTTTTCTCTTTTTGCACAAAGATCCTGCATCTCTTCCACCGTCGCGAGGCTGCCTTCGATCGTACTGTTGGTATTCCTCAGCTGGAAGGTCTCCGATACGGAAAAAGGAAATCCCAGATAGCTGATCTGGTCGAACGCGCAGGCGTCTTCGGCGCCGCGGAAATTGGCGACAATGGCAAGGAGTTTGGTTGCGGAATCGCCCCAGGTCAGTTGCCGGATCACCTGGCTGGTATCCGCCATCTGGGGGATCGCCTTGGGAGAAACGAAGGAGCCGAAGTCGAGGGTATCGAACCCTACATTGAGCAGGGCATTGATATATTCTATCTTTTTTTCCGTGGGGATGAGGGTATGCCAGCCCTGCATCGCATCGCGTGGGCATTCGATAAGACTAATGGGTCGGACGGGCTGCGAACCCGCGTCGCCAGCGCCCGGTGAAGGGTCGACTGAATGGCGTGGTCCGGAATGCGATGAGTGACTGGCTGAATGGCTCATGGTAAACGTTGTTTCATGGCTTCGTATAAACTGATCCCAGCCGCGACGGAGACGTTGAACGAATCGAATTTTCCCGCCATGGGGATCATGAAATGTTCATCCGCCGCCTTGTGGATATACGGCTGTACGCCATTATCCTCGCTGCCCATGACTATACAACAAGGTTCGGCCAGTTGCAGTTCAAAAATTTTTTTATCCGCGCGCATTTCGCTGGTGTAGACTTTGATGCCGTTCAGGTGCAGGCTGTCCACTGCCTTGAGCAGGCTGTTCACCCGGCAGATCTGGATAAGCTCGAGGGCGCCGGCGGAGGACTTCATCGCCTCTTCATTCAACGCGCCCGTGCCCTTGTCCGGAACGATGAGAGCCTGCGCCCCGCAGCAAACGGCCGACCGGGCAATTGCGCCTATATTACGCACATCGGTGACCCCGTCGAGCATGACGAACAAGGGCATGGCCCCGCTGGCCACCACATGATCGATGACCTCCTGCAGGTCCAGATACTGCACCAGCGCCGCAAAGGCCAGCACCCCCTGGTGATTGGCCCTCGTAAGGGAAGCCAGCTTTTCTCCGGGAACGACCTGGACGGGTATATTATGTTCCCGGGCCAATCCACGGATCTCCTCGATGGATTCGCCGGAGACATTCCGTTGCAGCAGGATCTTATCGAGGGGTCTGCCGGATTTAATCGCTTCGATCAGCGGCTGACGCCCGATGATGATGGATGGTTTTTTATAATTCATGATTGATAAGCATAAGTTTTACCCGCAGAATGGCCGCGACCGAAATAGAATCTGTTATTTCCCCTGTCTCCACCATCCGGCAGGCTTCTTCAAAAGGCAGCTTGCGGATGATCAGCTGCTCCTCATCTTCCGGGTTGGCCTGCTGTTGCTGAAGGTCCCGGGCCAGATACAGGATCGCCCGTTCATCGCTGACGGAGTTGGAGAGGTGCATCTCCTGGATCGTGCTCCATCGGCCCGCCACAAGACCGGTCTCTTCCTTCAGCTCCCGTTTCGCCGCATCCAGCGGATCGGCGCCCGGGTCACCCCCTCCTTCGGGGATCTCCCAGCTATAGGCATCGAGGGGGAACCGCCATTGTCCCACCAGCCAGGTATTCCCCTCCTCATCCAGGGGCAATATCCCGATGGCTATATTCTTAAAATGGACTTTCCCATAGATACCCTTCCCTCCTTTGGGATTGAGCACATCGTATTCCGTAACACCGATCCATTTGTTTTCGTAGACGGTTTTCTGCGAAAGGACGGTCCATGGGTTGCTGGTCTCGCTCATAGCCTGCAAAATAAAAGAAAAGAAGGCGCATGGGGTAATAAAAAAGGCCGTCCCGGAAAAATCCCTGAGGCGGCCTCTTTTTTATGTCGTGAACCGGATGCAAAGCCCGGATGCCCTTACGCTGCCCCAGGCGGCTGTTGTCGTCGCCCTTACGCGGCTCCCGGATTGGCTGTTGCCGGATGTAAACCGTCTGATCAGGGATGCGTTCCAGAAAGGATCGGAGCCCCGGACGGCTCAGTTATTTTATCCCGAATGCTTTCTTGACCTTGGAAACGTAGTCCAGTTTTTCCCAGGTGAAAAGCTCTACTTTCTTTTTGATCTGCTTGCCATCGGGAGACGTAAAGGTCTTTTCCACGATCTCGGGCTTGCGGCCCATGTGACCGTAAGCAGCGGTTTCGCTGTAGATGGGATTGCGCAGCTTCAGGCGGGTCTCGATAAAGTAAGGGCGCATATCGAAGATGCCGGATACGATGTCCGCGATCTTGCTGTCGCTGAGGTCTACCTTGGCCGTGCCATAGGTGTTCACGTTGATGCTGGTAGGCTGGGCTACGCCGATGGCATAGGACACCTGTACGAGCACTTCGTCGCAAACGCCGGCTGCCACGAGATTCTTAGCGATATGGCGCGTAGCATAAGCTGCCGAACGGTCGACCTTGGAAGGATCTTTACCGCTGAACGCTCCACCGCCGTGCGCGCCTTTGCCGCCATAGGTATCCACGATGATCTTACGACCTGTAAGGCCGGTGTCACCATGAGGACCGCCGATCACGAACTTACCGGTCGGGTTGATATGGTACTTTATCTTGTCGTTGAAAAGACGGGCGTATTTCTTATACTTGGCCTTTACCCGGGGGATGAGGATCTCTATGATATCGCTCTTGATCTTCGCCAGCATTTTTGCTTCGGAATCAAAGTCGTCGTGCTGGGTGGATACGACGATCGCGTCGATCCGGATAGGCTTGTTGTTATCGTCATATTCAAGGGTGACCTGACTCTTGGCGTCGGGGCGAAGCCATTTGATCTGCTTGTTCTCCCTTCTCAGGGCTGCCAGTTCGAGGAGGATCTTGTGGGCGAGATCCAGTGCGAGAGGCATATAATCTTCGGTCTCGTTGCTCGCATAACCAAACATCATCCCCTGGTCGCCTGCACCCTGCTCTTCCTTTTTCTTCTTGTCGACGCCCTGGTTGATATCGGAAGACTGTTCGTGGATAGCGGAGAAAATACCGCAGGAATTTGCTTCGAACATATACTCGCTCTTGGTATAACCGATCTTGCGGATAACGCCGCGGGCGATCTCCTGGACGTCCAGGTATGCCTTAGACTTTACTTCTCCTGCCAGAACGACCTGTCCCGTGGTCACAAGGGTCTCACAGGCCACTTTCGACTGTGGATCAAAAGCCAAAAAATTGTCGATCAGGGCATCGGATATCTGATCTGCTACTTTATCCGGGTGTCCCTCAGAAACGCTCTCAGAAGTAAATAAATAAGGCATAATAAATTAAGAATTTGATAAAAAAATGATGGGATTTTTATTCCCGCCGCAAAGATAATAGGGGAATTGAAATTACCTAAATATATATGGAACTATTTACGCATTCCGCCTGAACTATTTACGGTTGAGCCTGAACTGTCCGGCCGGTAGCCTGAACCCTATACCCAATAGCCTCTGCTATTTGCTCAGGTCGGTGTACAGTTGTAAATAATCCGACAGATCGGACTCTGCGTTGAAGGAAAGGACTTTTTTGCCTCTGACCTTACCGAATTCCTCCATCAGCTTCTTCTCGACTTTTTCGGAGCCAAAGGTGATGGCGTCCGCGTAGGTAGCACCGCCGCGGAAAAGGCCCGTATTATTGGCCTCTTTATAGGGTTCAAGGTCCTTTTCTTTGATATTGGCGTGGATGTTGGCCACTTTCAGGAAATCCGCTCCTAATTTATCCTTGAAGGTATTTTGCCCTACGGTGTAGACGACCTTGCTGTGCGCGAAAACAGGCTCTTTCTTGTAAACGGTCTTCAGATAAAGAGGGATGAGGCCGGTCATCCAGCCGCTGCAATGGATGACATCGGGGGGCCAGCCGAATTTCTTGACGGTCTCGAGGGCTCCCTTGCAATAGAAAACCGTTCTTAACCCATTGTCGTCAAACCATTTGTCCTGTTCGTCATGAAGGATGAACTTCCTTTTGAACAGATCTTCGTTGTCCAGAAAATAGACCTGGAGACGGGCATTTGGCAGAGAAGCTACTTTGATCTGTAAGGGATAATCGTCATCGTCGACCGATACGTTGATCCCGGACAGACGGACCACTTCATGGAGACGGTGCCTTCTTTCATTGATCACTCCAAAACGTGGCATGATGCACCGGACTTCAAAACCACCTTCATTTGATTTAATTGCCAGCTTATTCACGATCTCTGCAAACTCTGTCAGCTCTAAATAAGGCGACATTTCGTTGGCAATAAACAAAATTCGTTTCTTTGTTAACATTTATTTATTGTAATTGAATGAGAGGAACCTTAACGAAACAGTTTGCAAAGGTAAGCCTTTTATTGTACAATCGGTGCTGATTGCGCTTTGCAAGGGCTAAAAACTACAAACATGATCATATTCAAAAAGGCCAGGGCGCTGGCCGGATATCTCCAGGGGCATCGTTCGGCAGGAACCAGGATCGGCTTCGTACCCACGATGGGGGCCTTGCATCCCGGACATATATCACTTATTGAGATATCAAAAAGCTCCTGCGGGCTGACGGCTTGCAGCATTTTTGTAAACCCGACCCAATTCAATGACCCCAGGGATTTTCAGAAATACCCGGTAACGATCGAAAAGGACATCGAACTGCTCGAAAAAGCCGGCACCGATATCCTGTTCCTGCCCTCCCCCGATGAATTGTATCCCGGGGGAACAAAGGATCTCGAAAAATACGATCTGGGCCGGCTGGAGGAGATCCTGGAAGGAAAGTACCGTCCGGGGCATTTCCAGGGGGTGGCCCAGGTGATGCGAAGATTGCTGGATGCGGTGCAACCCCAGGACCTGTTCATGGGGCAAAAGGATTACCAGCAATGTATGGTCGTCAGCCGGCTGTTGTCCCTGATGGGATCGGCCACCGTGCTGCATACCTGCCCTATACTCCGGGAACCGGATGGACTGGCTATGAGCAGCCGCAATCTGCGGCTGACGGAGAGCGACCGGAAAAAGGCGCCTGTCATTTATGAGGCGTTGTCGTGGATCAAAGACAATTTTGGCCTGGCGCCGGTCGGAGAACTGAAGGGGCATGCGCGGGGTATGCTGGAAAAGAGCGATCTCAGGATAGATTATGTGGAGATCGCCGATGCGGTCAGTCTGGAGCCGCTGGCGGAGGGGGGGATCGGGACGGATCCGGGAGGTGTTGGCGGAGCTATAAGGCCCGAAGAGCGGGCGGGGCCGGGCGGAGTGGTGGCGCTGGTGGCGGCTTTCCAGGGGGAAGTGAGGTTGATCGACAATATGGTGCTGTAGAATCGTTAATTTTGTGCCTCTTTTAAAAAATAAAAATCTGCGGGTATCCCATGGATATAGAAGTATTGAAATCGAAAGTGCATCGCGCCGTGATCACGGAAGCCAACCTGAACTATGTAGGTAGCCTGACCCTTGACGAGGACCTGATGGATGCAGCGAACATGATCGAGAACGAAAAGGTCCAGGTCGTAAACGTGAACAATGGTTCACGGATCGAGACCTATCTGATAAAAGGCAAGCGTGGGTCCGGCGTCTGCTGTCTGAATGGCCCTGCTGCGAGGCAAGGAGCAGTCGGGGATGTGGTGATCGTCATATCCTATGCGCGGATGGACTTTGAGAAAGCGAAGAGCTTTAAACCCTGGATCGTTTTTCCGAAAGAGATGAACAGGTTATAATGGGAGACGTCCGTTGGAGCAGGGCATCAGGCAGATTTAACGAGGTGATCATGGACCGCAGGTCCATCGGGCCATTTAAAAACATTAACTTCGGATGAAGGCGATTTTGCGGGGGCTTTATTTGTTAGTAACTTGTCAAACTGTATGAACAAAAAGATCCTGTCTATTCTCCAATACTTTTTTTTCGCTGCACTGGCAGCGTTTTTTGTGTGGCTGAGCCTCAAAGGCATGGACAGTAAGAAATGGGCGCAACTGAAAGACGCGCTGGACAGAGCGCATTACTGGCTGCTGATCCCCATCCTCCTGCTGTTGCTGGCCAGTCACTGGCTGAGGGCCCTGCGCTGGAGACAACTGATGGAGCCGCTGGGCTACAAGCCTTCCAAGATCAATACTTTTCTGGGCGTGATGATCGGCTATTTTGTCAACCTGGGCGCGCCCCGGCTCGGGGAGGTGGTGAAATGCACTATCCTGGCCCGTTATGAAAAGGTTCCAGCCGATAAGCTGGTGGGGACGATCGTGGCCGAAAGGGCTTTCGATGTGATCTGTCTGATGATCGTGTTCGGGCTGACCCTGATCTTCCAGTTCGACGTCATCCATTCCATGGCCGCTACGGCTATTTATCCTTTATTTCAGAATTCCGAAGGGCAGACCTCCTACCGGAAGCTTATTTATCTGGTGGCCGGGGGCCTGCTGATCGTGCTGATCCTGCGGTTTGTCTTCAGCCGGTTTGCCCATATCAGCATCATACAAAAAGTAAAAACCATCTTCATCAATATCTGGCATGGGCTGACCAGCGTGCGAGCGCTGAAGAATAAGCCGCTGTTCTTTGTTTACAGCGCTGGCATCTGGCTGCTGTACCTGCTCAGCACCTATATGGGGTTCTTCGCCATCAGCGAAACAAGGGGACTGAGCGTTATGGATGCCCTGAGCGTGCTTGCGATGGGCAGCATCGGCATGATCATTTCTCCCGGTGGGATCGGTGCGTATGCATTGATGGTGATGAAGACGGTGTCCTTTTACAATGTACCCGAAGAGCCGTATGGACTGGCGCTGGGCTGGCTGTTGTGGTTTGGCCAGTTTATCAGCTTTATCCTGTTCGGCGTGGTCAGCTTCATCATCCTGCCAAGAATAAATAAGAAACCTCATGAAGCAACCGCAGATCCTATCGCATAAAATATTCACCCTTCCCGAACTCCTGCAGCAGATCGGACGCTGGCGGTTGCTGAGCAAGACGATCTCCTTCACCAATGGATGCTTCGACATCCTTCATCAGGGACATATCGCCTCTTTGTCGGAGGCGGCCGTGGAGGCCGATTATCTGATCGTGGGCGTCAACTCGGATGATTCCACCAAACGTCTGAAAGGACCAAACAGACCGGTGACCGATCAGCATTCAAGGGCCGTCATGCTGGCTTCGCTGCTGATGACCGATGCCGTTATTATCTTTGATGAGGACACTCCGCTGGAGCTGATCAATGCCGTGAAACCCGATGTGCTGGTAAAGGGCGGCGACTATACCATCGACCAGATCGTTGGCGCTAAGGAAGTGATCGCATCCGGTGGAAGGGTGGTGATCAATCCGATCGTGCCTGGGTTCTCGACCACGGGGATCATCGAGAAGATACACAGATTGTAAGAACGGGGGGTATGTGGGACTGAGTCACGGAAGGTCGCAGGTGCAATGATGATGATGGAGATATAGCGATGCGGCCTATCCGCGGTACATCCGCTCGACTTCCTGAACAATGACCTCGATCTGACGGTCATCTCCTTTCGGATCATAAGGCTGCTTCAGATTGCTGCCGAAGAAGAAGGCGACGGTCTGCCAGAGCCGCGCGGTAAAGCCTCCTTTATATTCCTTTATGATGTCGTAGCAGTTGTTGCCTGTCTGGCGGTTGATCAGCTTCATCAGGATGCGCCCCTGATAGACCGACAGCTTCTCCAGCGGATCGGCAAATTCTTTTTTCAGGTCTTTCTCCCTTGATTTCAGATAGGCTTTTTTTTCGGACTCAGAAGTGATGGTGGCGAGCTTCGCATTCATTTCATTCATGATGAGACCGGCCTTGCGGGCGAACGGATAGGTCACATATACGGCGTTGCGCAGACGCGTCCATTCCTCGATGCGTTTCCGCATGGCCGGGGTCATGGGCGCCGTCACCCAGCTCAGTTCCATATTGCGGGAGGAAAGGATCTCTCCGTTGTAGATTTTTGCCGGCACGAGGATGGTATCATAAGGCCCGTACTGGATCGGTACAGGAATGGGTTCCTGGGCAGGCGATGTCTGCGGGTGGGCAGTGTCGGACTGACCGGGTGATATCGGATAGCTTGTGGAAGGCTGCCCGGCTGGTGCGGTACCGGGAGGCGCCCCCTGCTGGGCGCACAGTATGGACCCCGTCAGCAGGAGTACGGAAAAAGGGAAAATAGCAAGATATTTCTTTAGCCTGGGAAACATGAATAGCCTTAAAATTAATAAAAAACCTCCAGTTTTAATACTCTGGGACAGCCTTAAGTAACCCGCTGAAAGACACGGAGGGGACAGAAATAAGTACGAAAAAGGAGAACATCGGGTGATTGCAGGACGCTGCACAGCCTTTGGTAAGATTATGTTAATCCTCGGCGGCAGCGCTAATGATCCCGGGCTTCCGTTTGGGCTAATCTCTTGCCGCCAGCTGCTTCCTCCGCCAGAGAATGCTCATAATAAAGCCGATGATCATGATGATGGTGCCGATCCAGAGAATATTGATCTGGGGGAATTCGAGGACCTTGAGGGCTACATAGGGGACCATGGCTGAAGACTCTTTCAGCCCCAGCTCGATCTTTTTGCCGTCCACTACCCTGCCAAAGCGGATGGCCAGGTTCTGTGCGAATACGGTATCGATGACCATATGCGGTTCGCTGTGCTTAAGATAGAACAGTGGCGTGGACCGGTAGCGCATGCTGTCCCTGCTGTATACGCTTACGACCGCCATCAGGGCCGTATCGCTGCCCGTGAAATGATATTTTTCATTATTTGGATTTAAGACAACGCTGTCCAGGACCACAACCCCTTTTGAATAATAAGCGGTGTCCTTCAGCGCAAGCGGGTAATTCCTGAAATCGACCGTATCGTCCGCTGCCTGTTCGGGGCTGTTGGTGGCGCTGATATAGGTGAAGATATCCCTGTTCCAGTAATGATGTTTGTCGGGATTGGCTGCCGGCGTCTGCGAGCCTTTTGTTCCTTTCATCCAGTTGGGATACAGATCGAATTGTTCCGATCCGTCCTTTTTCTGGAAATTGACATGAAAGTAGGTGATCTTTTGCCGGGTATCGACCGAATCCCTGCCGACAAAGGTGGTCCAGTATTTTCCCATATCCGTACGCACCCCTTTCAGCAGGGTGATGTTCTCCATGGGATTCTGACCGCTGGCCGCATCGAAGGGAAGGTTGATACCGGTGGTATTATACGACAACACTTCCTTTTTTGCCGAAGACAGGAGAATGCCGAGCAGCATCAGCCCAAAGCCGGTATGCGCTATGGAAGGTCCCGCCGCTCTTAATTTTCCTTTCAGCCCGATCCAGATATAGGATGCATTGGCGACGACCGAAAAGATGGCCGCGAACAGGGCCAGATGAATGGCGGAAAGGAAGCCTGCCCCATATTTATCATAATGAACCCCTCCAAAAAGGCTGACGAGCACCGAAACGACGAGGGCAATCCCGATGGGGACTCCGATCCTTTTCAACAGGTATGCCCGCGAGGTCTGTTTGTATTTTAAATATTGCGTGATGGCGGTGAGCAATCCGAGGATGATGGCGATAAAGATCTCGATCCGGTTGTATGAAAAAGTGGGGTCCTCGCCCACCGTAAATTTCTTTTTTATAGCCAGGTTGATCACGGGCAGCGAAGTCGAGATGATCACAAAAATGGAAGACAGGAAAAGGACCAGCGAGCCGATGAACATCCAGAACTCCCGGGAATCCGGGCTTTCTTCTTTTACGATATGCGGGATATGCCGGTACCGGATAATAAATAAGATCAGCGCCGGGAGCAGGAAGATGGCCAGGAATGCTACCAGCTGAACGTTCATGCCGGAGTCGACGAAGGCGTGTACGGATGTGTCTCCCAGGATCCCGCTGCGGGTCAGGAAGGTCGAATACAGGATCAGGATAAAACCGAAGATCAGAAAGAAATAGGTCGCCCGCAGGGAATGCCCCGTGGCGTTGTACACGGCCTGGGTATGCAATCCCGCCACCAGCACCAGCCAGGGCACGAGTGACGCGTTCTCCACCGGGTCCCAGGCCCAGTATCCTCCGAAACTGAGGGATTCGTAAGCCCAGGCGGCGCCCATCATGATGCCCGTGCCAAGCACGCAGGCGGAGAAGAGGGTCCAGGGCATCGCCTGTTTCATCCAGTCGCCAAACTTCCGTTTCCACAAACCCGCGATGGCGAAGGCAAAGGGAACGACGGTGGAGGCGAAGCCGAGGAACAGGACGGGGGGATGGATGGTCATCCAGTAATTCTGGAGCAGCGCGTTGAGGCCCTGGCCATCTTTCATCTGCGGGATGCTCAGATAATCCGCGCGCTGGAAGATCGGGGCATCGCCCATCTTCTCACGGACAAGGACAAACGGATTGATCCCCACCTTATTGCCGAAGAAGTACAGCCCGACGATCATGGTTGCCAGACAAAGCTGTACGAAGCTGATGACGGTCATCACGGGTGCTTCCCATTTTGCTTTCTTACGGATAAGCAGAAGACCGAGCACGCAATGCCACATGGTCCACAACAAGAAGCTGCCTTCCTGGGCCTCCCAGATACAGCTGAGCAGATATTTCGGGCTCATGGACAGGCTGGAGTGCTCCCAGGCGAAATTATATTCGAAACGGTGGGACAGCACGATATAGCAGATGGTGAGGAAGACGGCAAATACGGCAAAGACATCGATGGCAAAGGCCATACGGGCCAGGCGTTTCCAGCTGTCTTCCTCCTCCGGCCTTTTTGCATTGGCGGACCGGAAGAAGGCTATCGTGGCCACCAGGGAAGCTGCAAATGAAAGAACAGCGAAAAAATGCCCCAGTCGTCCAGGCAGCAGGTGTTCTCCTAAATACTCCATCGCTTTTGCATTAATTTTGAGTCAGATTTTTTCTGGCAACGTTCGGGTCGTCCTTGTATTTGGATGGGCATTTGAGCAGGATGCCGTCTTTCTGTCTGATCTCGAATACATCGCCGTTCATCTTCCCCTTCAGGGTGATGCGTTCGGCTTTTTCAAAATCGTAGGGCTTCTCGTAATAGTAAACTACTTTGGCCTGGTTGCCGAGGGTATCGCTGATATAAAAGCTCATGTAATTTGGATTCCGGATGGGATCGTATTCGATCGGGCGGCTGTTGTCGAGTTTTGCAATGATGGTCACCGCTTTGCCGCCTTTCTGTCTGGCCGAGGCGATCGTTTCCTGCGTGGTAAGATCGCCCATAAAACTGACGAGCACAGCGATGGCCGCAGCGATAAAAACCAGCAGAACGATATGTGATCTCTTCATAACAGGCTGAATTCAGGGTGCAAAGTTAGGTCAAAAACAATCACGGCGTAAAGGATTATGCCAACGCCCTGAATACGACGATGCCGTTGTGCCCGCCAAATCCGAAAGTATTGCTCATGGCCACCCGGACCTTCTGGTCGATGGCTGTGCCCAGAAGAATTTTAAGGTCCTTTGGAATGTTCGGGTCCAGGTCCTTTGTATTTATAGTCGGTGGAATGATGCCTTTCTGGATACTCATGATAGAGGAAATGGCCTCGATGGCGCCTGCGGCGCCGAGCAGATGACCGGTCATAGATTTGGTGGCGCTGATGGTCAGCTGAGATGGATTGTTCCCGAACAGCCGGACGATGGCGGTGATCTCGCTCAGGTCGCCCACCGGCGTGGAGGTAGCATGTGCATTCAGATAGTCGACATCTTCCTTATTCAACTCACCATCCTCCAGCGCCCTTCTCATCGCCTCGAAGGCGCCCGTTCCTTCCGGATGGGTGGCGGTCATGTGGTAAGCGTCTGCGGTCATGGCTGCGCCCGCTACTTCTGCATAGATGGTGGCCCCTCTTTTCCGGGCGTGTTCGTATTCTTCCAGCACCAGCGCTCCGGCGCCTTCGCCCATTACAAATCCATCGCGGGTAATATCGAATGGACGGGAGGCTGTCAGGGGGTCATCGTTTCGGGTAGACAGGGCTTTCATGGAGTTAAAGCCGCCTACCGAAGCTTCGGTAATGGGGGCTTCCGAGCCGCCGGTGATCATGACCTTTGCCTTACCGAGCCGGATATAGTTCAGGGCGTCCATGATGGCCGTATTGGACGTCGCGCAGGCGGATACGGTGGTATAATTGATGCCCATCAGGCCGTATTTGATCGAGATCATGCCTGAAGCCATATTGGCGATCAGCTTGGGCACGAAGAAGGGGCTGAACCGGGGGGTGGGTCCATCGGGGGACAGCAGTGCGTCGACGGCGCCGTCCTTTTGTTGTGTGCCGGCTGAATGGCGGGCTTCGGCACCCGGCTGGGGGCCGCTGAGGGCGTATTCCCTGACCTGGTCTTCAAAGGTCTGCATGCCGCCCTGCCCTGTGCCCCAGATCACCCCGGTATCGAAGGGGTCCATGGCAGCGAGGTCTAGTCCGGAATCTTTTATCGCCTGGCCAGCCGCGACCATGGCGTATTGGGTAAAGAGGTCGGTCCGTTTGATCTCGTTCTTGTCGAGGGATCCGCTGGCGTCAAAATGCTGCACCTCACAGGCAAAGCGTGTTTTGAACCGGGTGGAATCGAATTTTGTGATCGGGCCGGCCCCGCTTTTGCCGGCGACCAGGTTGTTCCAGAAGGATTGGACATCGTTGCCGAGGGGAGTTATCGCCCCGAGGCCTGTAACTACTACTTTTTTCATACTGGGCGCAAAGCTACTTACTTATATGTTAGCCAACAAAACGGGCGGCCCTGGTCTGCGACCCCGGCGCCAACGGGTAGAAGCCGCCGGAATAACCCTGCGATCTGGGGATATCTTTTTCTGCCCACCTTCCTGACATAAAAACTGTCAGGCTGACGATATAAAAAAACTTGCCGGAGTTATAAAGAAAACATAAAAAATCCCGCTTCACCGATATTCCCACTCAATTTCCGCACATATTTTGCTTATTTCGTATACTGTACTACCTTGCGCAGCGTTCCTGTAAAGAGACTCCTACGACCATGACAGATTTATCGAATTTTGATCACAACGGCGCCAGCAATCCCAAAAACAATATTTTCGGACTTCCATTTTCTGAAGAAGAGGCCCGTCTGGTCATTCTGCCAGTTCCCTGGGAAGTTACGGTCAGCTATGGTGCGGGCACATCCCGGGCGGCGGAGCATATTTTCCGTGCCAGCATGCAGGTGGACGTATTCGATGCGGAAACGGGTGAAGCCTGGAGAAAAGGGTTTTTCATGCGTGCTCCGGACCGGAAGATCCTGATGAAGAGCGATTATCTGCGGAAAGAAGCCGAGTTATTCATCGATTATACCTCGAAGGGCGAAGTGCTGGAGAAGAATAACTTCATGTGCAAGTCCCTTAAAGAGATCAATGAGGGCAGCGCCAACCTGAACAAATGGGTGTACGAGCAAACGCGTGACCTGCTGGATAACGGCAAGCTGGTCGCCTTGCTTGGCGGAGACCACAGCACGTCCCTTGGATATTTCAAGGCCATTGCCGAAAAACATGGGGATTTTGGGATCCTCCAGATCGATGCGCACTGCGATCTGCGTAAAAAATACGAGAGCTTTGTTTACAGCCATGCCAGCGCGATGTATAATGCGCTGCAGGAGATCCCTCAGCTGAAAAGACTGGTTCAGATAGGCGTCCGTGACTATTCGCAGGAAGAGTGGGATTATATCAGCAACAGCAATTATCAGGTGATCACGTATTTCGATAAGGATATCAAGGAGCGGACCTATGATGGGCAGACCTGGAAACAGATCGCCGATGAGATCGTGAGCCATCTTCCGGACAAAGTATTTATCAGTTTCGATATCGACGGTCTCGATCCAAAGCTGTGCCCCAATACCGGTACCCCCGTATCGGGCGGTTTCGAGGTTGACCAGATCTTTTATCTCATCAAAAAGATCTTCCAGAGCGGCAGAAAGTTTATCGGATTCGACCTCGCCGAGATCGGCGTAGGTGAGTCGGACTGGGATGCCAATGTGGGCGCAAGGATATTGTGGAAACTTTGTAACTTGCTGGTGGCAAGTAATCCATGAACAAATGCGCTACGAGTATGTAGTTATCCTTAGAAGAGACAGCGACCGGAGCATCGATACGATCAGCATTTTGCTCTGCCTTTTTTCCGCGCTGACCTTCCTCTATGACCTTAGCCGGTCGGCTATTTTCAACTATTATTTATTGTTCTCTTCTTTTATCCTCCTGGTGGGAACGGGGTATACTATTTATCGTGGCCGGGTAAACAAGGTAAGGGTCCGGTACCGCTGGCTGCTGCTGATCGCCGGCGCGGGCTGGGTCGGGATGCCCTGGCTGCAATGGCTTTCCGCATTTTTCGTATTGTTCGTCTTCCTCGAATACCAGGCAAAATATCCGCTGGAGATCGGTTTCTCCGCCGACCGGGTCGTTATCAATACCCTGATCAAAAGAAGGTTCGACTGGTCGTTCTTTTCCAATGTTATCCTGAAGGACGGCTTGCTGACCCTCGATTTCAAGAATAACCGGCTCTTTCAGAAAGAGGTGATGGATGACGAAGAAAGCGATGCCGATGAGGATGAGTTCAATGATTATTGCCGGGAAAGGCTGGCCATGGCGGACCGGGCCCACAGTGCAGAACCCGGAAAAAATCCATAATTTTATTATGGAAAATTCAGAACCTTGCATCAAAGTTCAAAAGACTGCCTATGAACTCGCTTTCCCTTCCTGTCGTCCATCCATCCTTCGAGAGGCTCAAGCGCTCGGGGATCTGGCTGCATATCACAGCCGGGCTCATCATCCTGACCCATGCATTCAGCCATCTGCATCAGCAGGAGTCGAATGCCGTTTATTTCTGGTGCCAGCTGCTGATCGCGGTTGATATTTTTGTGCTGGTGTTTGCGGGTGGGAATGTGCTGTCCGCGCTGCCCAAAGTGAATCTTTTCTTCCGTCTTATCGAGATCCTGTTCTTTCTGGGTATCGGGCTGACCATGCTCCTGGCGGGCAAACTGGTTCCTGCCATCGTCCATATCGGCCTGAGTCTTATATATAGTTATCTTTTCTATTGCGAAAGGGGCCTCCGGTCGGAAGAGATCCTGGCCTTTCACCATACCGGCATCACGCTGCCTGGACTGCCCGAAAGAAGGTTCCTGTACTGGACCCATATCAATAAAGTAGAGGCCCATTACGATTCCATCCTTATTCACACTTCCCTCGACGAAGACATCCGTCTGAACCTGCGGAAAAATCTTGATTTCGCAGAACTGGAACAAATTCACGAATTTTGCAGGTATTATCTTGGAGTGGCCTGAGCCGGAGCGACACCTGGTCGGCGGCAGATGGAGGGCTCCGCTGAGCACGTAACTGTAAATACCTGGAATGAAACAATCGCCCTATATCCTTTATTCCGACGGGAATGGGAATATTTCTGAAGACACTTCCTTATACGTCAGTGGCCGCAGTGGCTGGGATGCCCTGCCTGTCCCTGCGGAGGACTGGATCCTGCTGCCGGAGGGGGGCAGTCTTTATGAGCTACCGGATCGCCGGGGCATCGGCATCGATGTCGTCACCGGTGAAATGCGCCTCTGCGATAAGGGCTGGGCGGTAGCCGCCTTTATACCTCCTGCGCATACAGGGCTGTACCTTGCGGCGTATGAGACAGAGAAGGGCGCCCCTACCCTGCCCCTGTTCTGCTATACCGCGGCCGGCTGGATGGGTGGCTCTTTCTATGTGCCTGCAGTGCGGATCGAGCAGGATATCCGTCAGGACTCCGAGGGATATGACCGGGATACGATCAACAAAGGGGTTGACCAGGCCCGCAAGGCTTATCCACACAATCGTCTTATAAAACATCTGGCCGATAATTGCTGTCTGACCTATCATTGCCCTGCAGCCCGGAATTTTTTTATGGGACGCTGGGAATGCCCGGTGCCGAGCTCTCCGGCCTGTAACGCAAACTGCCTGGGATGTATTTCCTTCCAGCCCCAGGAGGAAACGATCACCTCCACGCAGGACCGGCTTACCTTCAAACCGATGGCGGAAGAGATCGTGGAATTCACCGTTCCGCATCTGCAGACGGCCCCTTATCCCATCGTAAGTTTCGGACAGGGTTGCGAAGGCGAACCTTTGCTGATGTGGGAGACCTTGCGGGACGCCATCACGGAAATGCGTAAGCACACGGACAGGGGCAGCATCAATATCAATACCAATGGCAGCAAGCCCGACGCGGTGCGGGCCTTATGCGAGGCGGGGCTCGATTCTATCCGGGTGAGCACGAATTCGGCGAGAAAGTCTGTGTATGAAGCTTATTACCGTCCCAATAATTATTCATTCGAAGACATCGTGGAAAGTCTGAAGGTTGTGCGCAGCTTCGGGGGCTGGGCATCCATCAATTATTTTGTTTTTCCGGGTATGACCGACAGCGTGGAAGAATATGAGGCGCTGCGCAAACTGATCCGGGAGACGGGTCTGACCATGATCCAATGGCGCAATTTCAATATCGATCCGGACTGGTATCTCGGTCGTATCGGGGTCAGCGATACCGGTGAGTTCCTTGGTGTCAGACAATTTATGGAACTGATCCATGAAGAGTTCCCCGATGTGAAGTTTGGTTATTTCAATCCGCCGATGGAAAGGATCAGGGGGGAGTTCTCGGCGGATTTTGCGCACTGACGCGTCTGCGCCGGAATAATTAACATTTTCTGAAGCATGTTGACAACAATTAGCCTTCAATTTGCTGCGTTATAGGCAGATAAGGGTTAAATTCGTATGGAGAATAATTATTATGGCAGATAATTTCGAATCACAAAAGAACTGGAAGGCATCGAGCTATACGGCGCTGATCTGCGGGTTGCTGCTGATCCTGCTGATCTATGTGAGCTGGACCCTTCCCGTCCAGGTGCCTCCTGTCGTGGAAGATGGCATTGAAGTGAATCTGGGGAACAGTGACCAGGGGCTGGGCACCGATCAACCTTATCTGCCAGGCAAACCTTCCGCCGAGGACAAAGAAAAATATACGCCACCCAAACAGGCCGTTGTAGAAAAAGAGCCGGTGAAAGATGTGGAAACCGATGATGCGAATAAAGAGGAAGCTCCCGTGATCAAAAAAGCGGTGGTGACCAAACCCAACGCCACCAAGCTCCCCACAAAGGAAGTGGTAAAGACAAAAGTTACCCGGCCTGTCAAACAACCCGAGACCACACCCGTTCCTCCAAAGCCAAAGCCAAAAGCCGTATTCCATGGCGTAAATGGTAATGGCACAGGGGGAAACGATGCCGATAGTTATAAACCCGGTGGCAATCAGGGGGTCGCCGGTGGACATGGAGATCAGGGCGCGCCGGGCGGGGATCCAAAGTCCAACAATTATACCGGTGGGGGACATGGGAATTCCGGGGTGAGCATATCGCGCGGATTGTCGGGCCGGCATATTACCGGGCTGCCTTCCTTTACGGATGATTTCAATCAGAATGCAAAGGTCGCTGTCGATATACATGTAGATGCAACCGGGCAGGTGATAGAAGCAGATTATCAGCCAAGGGGGTCAACGACCTCGGATGGAGAGATGAAGGCCATTGCGCTCCGCAAGGCCAGACAGGTGAAATTTAATGGAGGCGGGGATGAATCCGTCGGCACCATCATTTTCAATTTCAAGATACATAATTAGGGAAGAAACCGTAGGAGGTCACCTTGGCAGCGGCGCTATCGAAAGTATTTTGTTAGCCTTGGCCATCTTCTTTTTAAAAAAAGGCGCATTCTCAAAGCCATCTAATTTCTTATTGACTTTAACTTTTGTTGCCCGACCAGGCAGTGAAGATTTTGTGGTATCTGACTTTGATACTTTCATGATGAAGTAAAGTTAAGAAATATTTCTGATCAAGAAAGCCTCGTAATCCTTTCCAGGTTCAAATATTTCCCATTTAAATCCTTGATAACCAAAGATCTCGAAATCCTTTTGTATTTCTTTCAAATTTGTTGAAATGCCGATCCTATAAAGTCTTGTACGAGACGTCGTACTTCCGGTTGCAAAAACGAATTTTCCGGGATTCCTTTCAAAAAAACTAACGACTGTCCAGGCTACTGTGGCCAGTACTTTTTGACTATCGTTATTATTGGTTACTGCTATATCATTAATATCCCCCGTATCGGGGTCAACATCTCCAAAACCCAAATTATATACATCAGGATCATCCGTTTGCCTGAATATAACTTGCTTTTTAATGTTTCCTTTTGGTCCCTTACTTATAAATTCAAATTTCAGAAAGGACGAAGAAGATTCAATATGGTATCTTTCATATTTCATTTCAGGGCAACAAAGGAACTAAAATAATTGAAAGGATTTTAGAAAATCACCTTTCTGCGCGTGTCTAAATCAGACGAATCGATTTCAGGTGAATACTGTTTATCTTTGCCCTCCTTTATGGACTACCCACAAACGCTTCAGTATCTTTATAACCGGCTGCCGATGTACAGCCGTATCGGGGCCGCCGCCTACCGGAACGATCTTGTCAATACCATCCGTCTCTGTGAATATATCGGCAACCCACAGGATAAATTCAAGTCGGTTCATGTCGCCGGCACCAATGGCAAGGGCTCCACGAGTCATATGCTGGCCTCCATCTTCCAGGCGGCGGGTTACAAAACAGGTCTTTATACTTCACCCCATCTTAAAGACTTCCGCGAACGCATCCGGGTAAACGGGGAAATGATCGATAAAGATTTTGTGACCCGGTTCGTCGAACGGATACGGCCGCTGTCGGAAGAGATCGATCCCTCCTTCTTTGAGGTGACCGTTGCGATGGCCTTCGAATATTTTGTGGAAGAACAGGTGGACATCGCGATCGTGGAAGTCGGACTTGGCGGAAGACTGGACAGCACGAACATCATCACCCCGGAATTGTCCGTTATCACCAATATCGGCTTTGATCATATGGCTATGCTGGGCGATACCCTCGAGCTGATCGCTGCAGAGAAAGGCGGTATCATCAAGAAAGGGACACCGGTCGTGGTAGGAGAACATCATCCCAGTACCTCGCCGGTATTCGAAAGGCTGGCTGAAGAAAAGGCGGCGCCGCTGAGCTATGCGGACCGGAAGCGGTTCGTGGCGGAATGGAAATCCGAACAGCATGCGCTGGTGGCCGAAGTCACTACTCCTCCGCTGAATGAAAAAGATTACTATCAACTCGATCTGCCCGGAATATATCAGATAAAGAACCTGCTGACCGTGCTGGAAGCCGTTCATCAACTGAACGGAAAGGGCTGGAAGCTGGACAACCGGCATGTACATCAGGCCCTGAAACAGGTGAGGAAATTAACGGGGTTGCATGGCCGCTGGGAGATCATCCATGAACATCCCTCCATCATCCTGGATGTGGCCCACAATGAGGATGGGATCCGACAACTGGTACGACAGATCGAGCTTACCGACCATGAAGAACTGCGCATCGTGTTTGGCATGGTCAAGGATAAGGAAACGGATAAGGTGCTCACGCTGCTGCCGCGGCAGGCGATCTATTATTTTACGCGGGCGCAGATCCCCAGAGCGATGCCGGAGGAGCAGCTGGCTGAGCTGGCGAAAGAAAAAGGGCTGACCGGGCAACACTATCCCACCGTCATGGATGCGCTGAAGGCGGCGAAGGCGCATGCGCATGTGCGGGATCTGGTGATCGTTTGCGGGAGCGTGTTCGTGGTGGGGGAAGTGGAATAGACTGGGCTAAAACTTTATGACGCCAAGGCGTTCTAGCCCGTAAAATAACGCCGTGACGTGCATGCTCTGCACGATCTTGTTTTCCCGGAGCATTTGTTTTACTTCCTCTACGGTAAAAAGATAGATCTCGATATCCTCGTTGTGATCGAGCTCCTGGGCCTGGACCAATTTTCCTCCCGTAGCCAGATACATATGCATCCAGTTCGTATTGGTGCTTGGATTCGCCGATGTTTTTCCCAGGTATTCGATCTTATCGAAGCGATAACCCGTCTCTTCCAGCAATTCCCTTTCGATCGCGGCCTGCAACGATGGATCTGTATCATCCACGCAACCTCCGGGGATCTCATAACAGGCCGCTCCTATCGGATGGCGGTATTGTCTTTCTATGATGATCTTTCCATCCTCGGTCAGGGCGACGGCCGTCACCCAGGTAGGAAATTCGAAGACGTAATAGGGCGAGATGATCTTTCCATCCGGGTCCTCGCAGGTGTCTTTGCGGACGGTGAACCAGGTCTCTTTTGATAAATATTCGGAGGAGAGGGTCTTCCAGTTAAGGTCTTTCATGTGTTACCAGTTGTTGCGTTCACGGAGCGAGGTGATCTGCGCTACATGATGCTTTCCGTGCCAGGCATAGTTTCCAAGCAGGTACCAGATCGTCATGTCCTTTTTACTTTCCGGATGAAAAACGGTCCTCTCCCATTGCTGAAGGGTCAGGTCGCTGATCGTTGCGTACCAGCGGATATGAAGGGCGTGCAGCAAGGTGACGGAAATATTTATGGGGACCGTCTTCATGTCGTTGAGCTCCGCCCACAGCTTTTCTTCGTAGGGCCGGATGGCGGGGTGGTCTTCGGTAAGTCCCAGTCTGAAGCGGCAGAAGGCATTCATATGACTGTCGGCGATATGATGTACGAGCTGCTGGACGGTCCATCCTCCATCCCGGTAGGGGGTGAATAACTGGGCTTCATCGAGGTTCAGCAACGAGTTTTCCAATCGTTGGGGCAGGAATTCGATGTCGCTCAGCCATTCCTGCTTTTGCTTTTCTGAAAAAGGGTGTGGTTCGAATTTGCCGATGGGGTAACGGGGATCGGTGGATACAGTGCTCATGTCAGGTATTTTTTAGTGATGGGGTTTGGGGGGATTGAAGGGATCGGAACTCGATTCTGCTCCGGCCAGGAAACCGGTGCAGGGTTCTGAGCTCCGGACTAATTCTCTGCGCGAAGGGCATGGCCCGTCAGGTTGATAAACACATCTTCGAGGTTAGCCTTCTTGACCTCTTTAGGCCTTTCGAAACCGGTGGCTACCAGCTTATCGATCAGTTGGTCCGGCGAGGCCATGGCAATGATCTTCCCGGAGTCGATGATCGCCACCCGGTCGCAGAGCACTTCGGCTTCGTCCATATAATGTGTTGTGATGATCACAGTAGTCCCTTTTGCACGGATGTCCTTGACCAGGTCCCAGAGATTCCTTCTTGCCTGGGGGTCGAGGCCGGTAGTGGGCTCATCGAGGAATATGACCCTTGGATGATTGATCAGGGTGGTGGCTATGGAAAACCGCTGTTTCTGTCCGCCGCTCAGATCCTTGTATTTTGCTTTTACTTTGTCCCGCAGGTTGACCCTATCGAGCAGTTCAAGTGGACGCACAGACTGGTTGTACAGGCCGCCGAACAATTCGATGAGCTCGGAAAGGTTGAGACCGGGGTAATAACCCGAGGTCTGCAACTGCACACCGATGATCTTCTTTATCTCCCCTGGGTCTTTGTCGAGATCGAAGCCGTCTACGGTGACCACTCCGCTGGTTTTTTCGCGCAGCGTCTCCATGATCTCCAGCGTACTCGATTTACCTGCTCCGTTGGGGCCCAGCAAGCCGAAGATCTCTCCTTCATAAACCTCGAAGCTGATGCCCTTTACCGCTTCGAAGTCACCATATTTTTTAGTGAGGTTGCTGACCGAAATCATTGTTTTTGTCGTCATGAATGGCAAGTTACCAAATTCGGGTCAAGCCGCGGGGAGCCGGGTGATCATTTTTGTCGGGTCCGGGTCTTGGTACGGAATCCGGGGTAAATGAGGGTGCGCACGAGTAACGCAAATGGCCATTAAGGTTGAACTTTTTGCAGATATTTGAAAATCAATGTGTTGTAAAAAGTTCAACTACTATGGGGAAATGCGGATATGGAGACTGGGCGGAGTGAGGACCTGTGGACCGGGCGGGAATGGAGGGAACCAGACCGCACAAAATGGGGAAACCCTGGCCCGGGTGGGAATTGTCATGCGAAGACTATCGTGTGAAGATCTGCGTATAATAAATGACCCCTTTGCTGTCCCGGGCGAGGCCGATGCCTGTCCATTTGAAATCGCCTTCGATGTTTTTGCGATGGCCGGGACTCTGGAGCCAGTCGGCGACTACTTCCTTGGGAGATCTTTGTCCGAGGGCCACATTTTCTCCGGTGGAGCTGACAGGGCCAAGCTGCCGGGAAATGGCGTCGACACGGGATTGCAGTCCCATATGTCCGAATGGGGTCCGTCCCGATGCCATATCCTTGCTGTGTCCTGCCGCGATCTCCGACTCCACCTTATTCAGCTGGAGCAGGGGCAGTCCCATCGCATGCCGATGAAGATTGACATAATACAAGATCCCTTTATCAATATTACTGGGGCCGGAGGGCGGACGGACAGGCATATCTTCACTCCGTGCCGCCGAAGTGGAATCCGTATGTGTGGGTTGCGCTTTCTTGGTGCAACCACTGAAAGCGATAAGAACGAAGATCAGCACCGGGCCGGCCAGCGCTCTGATTGGTCTGGGGTATTCCATGTTTACAGACATAGTTGTTAACCATCTCCTATCGAATAGCGTGCCAGGGAGTGGAGTGGGGCGATCACGTGAGCGAGTGGGGCATCAGCGTATAGCGGTGGCCCGAGTGAGTGCATGGGCGCGAGGGAGGGCCCGGGCGTGAGCCGCGATTGGGGAGCTATTTCCGGGTCAGATAGCCCTCCAGCTCCTCCATCATGTTCTTGCTGCCAATATAAAGAGCTGAACGCTGGTGGAGCGCGGTGGGAATGACGTCGAGGATCCGCTCGGTACCATTTGTCGCTTTGCCGCCTGCCACTTCCACGATAAACGCAAAGGGATTGCATTCATACAGCAGACGAAGCTTGCCCTTCGGTTTGTCGATCGTAGTCGGGTACATGAAGATCCCGCCCTTGATCAGATTGCGGTGCACATCGGCGACCATGCTGCCGATATACCGCTGCGTGTATGGGCCGCCGTTATCCCGGCTCTTCCGCTGACAGGCATCGATATAGGCCTTTACCCGGTCGTCGTACTGAAAGAAATTTCCGTGGTTTACCGAATATAATTTTCCGTCCTCGGGGCATTTAATATTCGGATGGCTCAGGGTGAATTCCCCGATGGAGGGATCGAGCGTAAAGCCATTCACGCCCCTGCGGGTCGCATAGACCATCATGGTAGACGATCCATAAATAATATAACCCGCGGCTACCTGGAAGCGACCCGCCTGCAGGAAGTCTTCTTTGGTGCAGGGCTGTCCTCTTTCGCTGACCCGGCGGTAGACGGAAAAGATCGTTCCGATCGAAACATTTACATCGATGTTGCCGCTGCCGTCGAGGGGATCGAAAAGGCAGACATATTTTGAATTGTTGCTGATCTCGTCGTCGAAGATCACGAACTCATCCATCTCTTCGCTGCCGATGCCCGCGCAGCTGATCCCGTGCCGGAGCACGCCCATGAACTGATTGTTGGCAAAAATATCCAGCTTTTTGACGTCTTCGCCCTGTACGTTGACGGTGCCGGCATCGCCGAGAATGTCCACCAGACCGGCCTTGTTCACTTCTACGTTGACGCGTTTGGCGGCCAGGCCCATGTCGCGCAGGAGGTTGCTCAGCTCGCCTGTGGCGTGAGGAAAATTACGGAGTTGCTGAAGGGTGAATTCATCAAGGGTCAATACTTTTCTATTCACGTTCATGTTGGGCAAGATTTGTGGGTTTTGATATTTGGTGCAGCAAATGTAAGGGGGATTGATCATTTTTAGCACCTCTTTAGCATTGCATTACTTTCTTACCTTTGCGGACCCCTGAGGGGGGATGTAAATTAAATACGATGAAAGTTTTCAAGTTCGGGGGCGCCAGCGCTAACAGCGTGGAAAGAATCCAGCATATCGCCAGCATCCTGCGGGCTTATACCGGCGCGGGGGAAAAGATCCTGATCGTCATTTCGGCGATGGGGAAGACCACCAATGCGCTGGAAAAAGTAGTGGAAGCCTTTTACAGCCATCGCCGGGAGGAGGCGCTACGTCTCTTTCAGCAGGTGAAGGACAGCCATCTTACCACGGCCAAATACCTGCTGGTCGCCAATTATCAGGCGGCGGAAGCCTTGCTCCGGGATTTTTTTACCGAAGTCGAATGGTTGCTGCATGATAAGCCTGTCCGTGACTTCGATTATTATTATGACCAGGTGGTCTGCGTAGGTGAGCTGTTATCCACGTCCATCATCAGCGCTTATCTGGCCGAGACGGGGATCGACAATCAGTGGATCGATGTGCGGGATATTTTCCGCACCGATGATAATTTCCGGGATGCCGCCATCGACTGGGCTTTTTCCGCAAACCGGATCCGGGAGGACGTACTACCTCTTTTTGATGTTTCACCGATCGTGATCACGCAGGGATTTATCGGCTCCACGGGTGAGAATGAGAGCACGACCCTGGGCAGGGAAGGCAGTGATTATACGGCGGCGGTATTTGCGAATATGCTGGATGCGGAAAGCCAGACGATCTGGAAGGATGTGGAAGGGGTCATGAAT
>DATHHO010000090.1:0-4985 GCA_035317125.1 Puia sp. | reverse complement strand
ATCGACTGGATCACCAGAAGGCTTTCTTCCGGCGAAAAATTCTCAGAATGATTATCCATGCTGCAAAAATGGGTTTTCGTTAATGAAAGGAAAGCCTGTGGCCTCATTACTATTGCACAGGCTTTCCCCATTCCGTTTATTTACATTGGGCCAGCATGTCTTCGGCCTGTTTCTTCCCCCAGTTGGGAGCGAGCGGCTGCGGTTTGGCCGAATTGAAAAGGGCCACCGATTTTTCAAAGACGGGTCTGGCTTTATCCTTTCCACCACCGAACTGCGGGGGCGTGCCGAAAAGGCTCATGCCCTGCAGGTAGTACAAACGGGGATTATTAGGATCCAGTTGCAGGCCTTTCTGCAGGGAAGTCGCGGCATCTTTGCCATTGGTCATGAAGCGGGATTGGGGATCGACCAACATTTCCTGCGTTGAAGCCATATTTTCCACGGCATAGAGTTCAGCGTTCTTTTCAAGCGTTTCGGCCTTGGTCAGGTAGGACCTGATCTTTGCCGCGTTGGCGTCCTTATCTGTCACATCGGGGCGCCAGCCGATCCAGGTCTGGGCGAGGGCAGCATAATAATAAGGCAGCCATTTGGTCTTTTCGGCATCGCCGATGCGATCGAAGGTGCCGGCGAGGCTTTGTAGATCGTCGATGGTCTTTGCAGAGTCCAGCAGATCGATGTTCTTTTGCATGTTCTGCGTGTATTTGTCAGTCTGGGTTCTGCCCGCGAGGGAGACTACCAGGAGAGCGAAAGCGAGGATTGTCTGTTTCATTATTTTGAATTTTGAATGATGAATTTTTAAACTATAAATTATTGTCGATTGCATCCTGTGACCGGTCTACGCCCCAGCTCAGGAAACATCCGATAAAGTAAAACCGGTTGGCCGGTGGAACGATGGCTTGTTTGTACTGTCCGCTGTAGGAATAATTATATCCGTACACGGCGTTGTATCCAAGTACGTTGCTGACGCTGGCGAAAAGGACCACAAAGCCTTTAGCCTTTGCGTTGCCAAGGGTTGGAATATATTCGGCGCTGAAATTCAGGCTGTGGTAATCTTTTGTCTTGCCATTGTCCGTCATGGCGAATTTATTCTGGCTGTTGTTCAGCATAAAGTTGTAATAAGGTCTTCCGGTGGCATAAGTATAGGTCAGGTTAAGCCCGGACTTGATCTTGGTAAAGAACCGTTTGGTCACAATGGAGGCCGTGTGCGTGGCAGCGAAGTTCGGCATCAGCTGCGCCGTATAGTTCAGGTAATTGCGCTTGGTATCCAGATATGAATAGCTGATCCAGTAATCGAAATTCTTTACGGTCTTTTTATCCCTCCAGAACAGCTCTATCCCCTTTGCATAACCGCTGCCGCTGTTGTTATACGTGGAATAATAATAATTGATGGGGATCGTCTTGATCAGATCTTCATATTTCTTGTAGTATGCTTCTATGCGGAAGATCCTGTCCTTCGACATCTTCTGATAGTTGACGATATAATGCGTGGCCTTCGTAAAACCTATATTCTTCGTATAGAACAGCTGGCTGTTCTCGGGCTTCTGGTAGAATATGCCATAGGCCAGGGAGATCTGGGCGTCCGGTCCGGTCTTGTAGGCCAGCGAGACGCGCGGGGCAAGATCGGATTTGTTGATAAGAGATGAGTGTTCGAAGCGGACCCCCAGCTTGGCAGCCAGCTCGTTGGTGAGGAAGATATCCGATTCTGCAAAGGCGGCGGTATAATTGTCGGTAAGTTTCTGCAGATTGCCATTATAGGGCACGTTGAGCGAAGTATCGTTGTACAACTGGGTGTTGTAGGCATAATGATATTCCCCGCCGAAACGGATGTAGCTGATGCCACCAAGCTTCTTATCGAAAACGGCCTTGATCTGGGACAGGTCCTGACGGCTTTTGATGGCGAAATTCTTGGCAGCCATCCAGAAGGTCGAGGTGTCGAAGGATTTGGGCTGGTTATTGGCATCCTGGACCTGCTGTCCGAATTCATCGAGGTTGGTGCTGTAGCTGGCGCCGAGGTCCATTTTCCAGCCATTGTTCAGGTATTCTCTCCAGCTCAGGTTATTGTACCAGTTATGGTTGATAAGGGAGAAAGCATCCTTTGTATAAAGACTGTCCCAGTCCTGTCTGCGCAAGCCGAGGGTGCTGTAGGCAAAAGTAGTATAGTACTTGATGATGCCCCCGCTCTTCGTTTTTATCCTGAAATTGGCGTCCGCGTTGTGAAACTGGGGGATCTGGAAGTAGTCAGGCTGTTGTTTTATCGCCTTGAAATAGAGGCCAACGTTCACATAGTCGTAGCTGCCGCCCCATGAAGACTTCTTATCCTTGGCCAATTCCTGATAGCCACCCCCGACAAGGATCGGCGAAATGGAGCCCGTTGCCTGTGATTTCTCCGGCATATCGATCGATTCAAGCAATACCACCGAGGAAAGGGCATCGCCATAAAGAGCAGAATAGCCACCCGTGCTGAATACCGTCCCTTTGAAGAGGAAGGGGGAGAACCGGCCCCTTTGGGCGATATCGGGTACGCTGGAGAAATATGGATTATTGACCAGGGTGCCGTCGATGTATTGCTTGGCCTCGTAGCCAGCGCCTCCCCGGACGAACAGGCCTTCCGACTCCCCGACCTGCTGGGCGCCGGGCAGGGTCTTCAGCGCAGCGGTGATATCCGCATTGGAACCCGCGGTGGTGGCTACGTCGATGGAACTCAGTACGGCCCCTCTTTTTGCATCGCCAGCCGTAAAGGAACCCGCTGTAATGGTCACGGCCTTCAGTTCGCTCAATTGCTCTTTTATAGCGATAGTCAATACGATGGGTTCGCCGCCAAGGGTGATCTTCTGTTCAAATGAATTATAGCCGATATTGGTAACACTGATGGTGAATTCACCCTTTTCGGTAGATCTGAAGCGGAAATTGCCGGTTGAGTCCGAGGTGGCCCCGTCATAGGAACCCTTTAAGGTGATGCTGGCGCCTCTGACCGGGTGGCCTTTTGTGTCTTTGACCGTACCCGAGAGGAGGGTCTGGGCAGAGAGCCAGCCGCTGAGCAGGGTCAGGCCCAGCACCAGGCAAGCCTGTCTGATGGCAAGTATCCCGGAGGCACGGTTCCTGTCAGGCCGCGGGGCTTTGTGGGATTGGATGGAATGGAGCGCCTGGGCGGCCATTCCCCTGATCGTGTCCGTATATAATTGCCAGAAGTTGCGTTCGGTGGTTGGTGGGGACTGGAGCCCACCTGGTGAGGATGTCTCTGTGTTCTGTTCAATTGTTTTTGTAAATGCAGTGCGGTCCATTTCTCATAAATTTATTGCTAAAGTAAAGTAGTTTATTTTATAAACCAAATTAAATGCCAAAATACTTTTTTGCGAATAATTCGGCTAGCTGTTATTTGCGCCATATTCTTTTGCGACCAGGCCATATTATTATTATTTGAACCCAGGCCACCATTTTTCTATCGCATTTGCTCATAGAGGTTGAACTTTTTTTAAATTATTGATAATTAATGTGTTGCAAAAAGTTCAACCTCTATGGGCCAAAACGGATGTGAGATAGTGGGTGGTCGGTGGCGGGAATTTTGAAATTCAAAGATTTTGGACCGTTGTTCGGGCTGTTGACGGGCACTCGTCCGCCTGGCCGCCGCAGGGGCCTGGAATGCATTGCTGGGTCCGTCGCCTGGCTATACAGGGTATTTCCCGGTCCGACGCCGGGCTTTGCCGGGCAAAAAAAAAAGCCAGGCTTAGAAAAGCCCGGCGGTTGTTGATCGTACCCTTTAAAACTAAACTCTTGGTTATCCAGCTTCTAGCTCTCGATAGCCCCATTGGGGGCGCCGTCGGCGGATCTTTGCCCGGACATGCTTTCATGGCCGGTGATCAGCGGTTCCGTAGAAGTGGATATCAATATCTTGTTGTTAACGAGGTCGCGGTAAATTACCAGCGTCTCCGGTATGAGAGAAGGGGATGCCAAGACCTCAGGTTTACAGGCTATGGACAGCATCAGCGATACAAAAAACGGGTCCTGGCCTGGGTATGGATATTCTTCTCTTATAGTATATTGCAAAATGGACGTTTTCATGACTTTTGGGCCATAGAACTATTGGTGCGGAAGCCGGGAAATGCCTTCCTGCGAAAAAATTAACAGTTACAAAAGATTGACTTTCGTACGGATGATCAGGAGAGATGTTGGAATAAAACTAACGGATCGTTTTTCGGAGATTTTGGAGGGTCGTTGTGTAGAGGACAAGACAAAGATTGCAAGAATTTTTCAATCCTGCAAGTGGTTGCCCCTATTTTTTTAAAGATAAAAAAAGCCCCCACGCGATGCGTGGGGGCTTTACTGTAAGCATAACCTATTTGTATTGCGGGATCAGTCCATTCGCCAGTTCCGTCATCTTTCTGATGCCATCTTCAGGCAGATTGCCTTTCTTGAATTCAGCAAGGACGTCGGGCAGTTTGTTTTCCATCTCCAGCAAAAAATGATCTTCGAAATCCTTTACTTTCTTTACCGCAACCTGACGTATCAGGCCCTGTGTTCCCAGATAAATAACGGCTACCTGCTTTTCCACCGCGAAAGGGGTGTACTGGGGTTGCTTCAACAGCTCCACATTACGGGCGCCCTTATCGATCACCAACTTGGTCGCAGCATCGAGGTCCCCGCCGAATTTTGAGAAGGCCTCCATTTCACGGTATAATGCCTGATCGAGCTTGAGCGTACCCGCAACCTTTTTCATAGACTTGATCTGTGCGTTGCCACCCACACGGCTAACGGAGATGCCTACGTTAATCGCGGGCCGGATACCGGCATTGAAAAGGTTACCTTCCAAGAATATCTGTCCATCCGTGATCGAGATTACGTTGGTCGGGATATAAGCGGACACATCCCCTGCCTGTGTTTCGATGATCGGGAGCGCCGTCAGCGAACCACCTCCTTTCACCAGGTGCCGGATGGAATCGGGCAGGTCATTCATATTCCTGGCGACCCCATCATCGGCGATCACCTTTGCC
>DATHHO010000089.1:0-6584 GCA_035317125.1 Puia sp. | reverse complement strand
CCATGAAGTTTAGGGAGGTGCGGTAAATGTTCTTTGGAAGGTCCATCAGCTCCACCACCTGGAGGTCGAGACCCGGGGCGCTCATACCCGTACAGCTCACCGTGACGAGATGCGTGATCTCTTCCGGACGGCATTTACCGGCCAGACATTTCCGGATCGCATCCACAGAAAGGGGCGCCGCATATTTGTTATACCAGATCATGCGCTGCTCCAGAGATGGGAAGGGCTCGAGGTTTTCGGATGGAGAATAGAATTTCCATTCGGCCGCCGGCCGCGTATAATCGGAGATGACGGAATACCGGCTCTGTATCCCACTGTGCCGGTAAAGGAACTGAAGCTTCCTTTTACCATCTTCATTTAGCCCGTAGATCCTGTACATGAATTGCAGGATGTCCTCCTGTCTGTGCAGGAACTCAGGCACGGCGCTGCCTATGGAAAGGATTGTGCTCAAATAATAGGTTGTTAAATTATCTATAAAACTCTCTAACCCAGCTCATTTATGACCAACACGGCAATGAATCCGGCATTTGCGCATACGGAGGCCAGCAGGTTCATCCGCATGGTATTCGTGAAATTGGCCTGGCCAGGGTCTTTCCAGACCTTCCTGGCCCATATAAAGAAATAAACGCTGACGGGAAGCATGCAAGTTGCCAGCACAAAAAATTCTTTTATTTCCAGCGACAGGAAGAAATAATAAGCAAGGGTTGCAAAAGCTATGCCGTAGACCAGGCCCGTAAAGATGAAACTGCCCCTGATACCGAGCACCATACTGATCGTTCTTACGCCGTCCTGCCGGTCTGCCGCATGCTGATAGATCTGTGTCAGGGGATAGAAACCGCCCACCAGCAGGGAGCTGGCGATCATGGCTTCTGCGGGTACATGGAGGGTCCGGTGCAGATGGGACCCGTGATAGACGAGAAAGAAGCTGAGGGCTCCCTGGCAGACGATCACCGTCAGGTATCCGGTAAAAGGATATTTTTTCAACCGGATCCGCCGGTAACTATAGGCCCTCGAGGCGAGGATATAACAGGCAAGGCCCGCTGCGAACCAGGGGCCCACCAGAAAGGCCAGCGACATCGCCAGCACGTCCATGAACAGGGTCATCCTGAAAAGTTGCCGCGTGGGCTGGAGTGGCTTCTCCAATCCCCCGATGCTGCCGGTGTCCCGGTCCATATAGCTGTTATAACCATTGCTCGCCGGATAGACCAGCCCGTGGAGGATGACAAAGATCAGCGCAGCGCTCCACCAGTCCTTGTAGACCACCTGGCTGAGGGCAAACCAGTATACGGGCATCAGAAAGAAGGAAAAGGGCAGCCGCAGCAATTGTATGGTGGATCGTTGTAGTTTCATCGGGACAGGCCGGTTTCGACCGTTGACAACCGCTGCTCATCCGTCGGCAGCGGCCGGTAGCGTAAAAAAAGAAGTTCATACACGAGCTTGCCCCAGATGAGGATCGGCATCAGCGCCTTGATCCGGTAAGGTCTTACCCATCCATTCCGGATAAAGGAAGGCACGAGGTCCGATATGGACAGAGAAACAAGAAAAAGGACGAGGATCAGCAGCGCGGTATTGAGACGCGATCTTTCCTGTGCAAAATACCAGATCCCGATCCCGCTCATGGCAATGATGAAAGTTGGCGACTCCGCCTTGTGATTGAAGATAACGATCCACAGCAGCACGGAGGCCAGCATCAGCAGCCGGAACGTATAGTCCTTGTAATGACGGATACGCAGGAGGGGAAGTAAGAATAACAGGAGACCGGCCAGCACCAACCCGTTCTTTGCGCCGTCGGACTCCGACGGGGAGCCGGACCAGCTCTGCAATATGCCCATCAGGGAAATGCCGGTGGAGGCCGAATGATCGTCCTGCAAAAGATGCAGCCAGCTCTTATAGAGAAAGATGAGCTGCTGAGGGCCGATCAGGGCCAGCGGCAGAATGGCCATGATCAGCATCCAGAAAATGGAGTAAGCGGCAGTCTTCAGCTTGCCCGGATAGAAAAGATACAGGACAAAAGCCAGGGCGCCGAAGATCTTGATATAAATGGATAATACGATACAGAGGGTGGAAAGGAAATATTTCGATCGTTCCGCAAGCGCGAAGGCCAATATAATGAGACCTGCCATCAGGCCATTGCTCTGTGCGTTCTGAATGGATACCAGTAATTCCAGCAGGCAGAACAGCAGGATCCAGCTTTTCTTTTTATCGTCCATGCCGGGCAGCATCCGGACCGCTGCAAAGAGACAGAGCGAATTGATAAGGTTCCACAACACAAGTCCCAGTGGATCGGGAAGCCAGGCAAGGCTGCCGAAAAGGACGGCGAAGCTCGGGCTGTATTTATACAGATCATACTGATCGGCGGGAAAAAGCTGGTAAAGATCCTTTCCGCTTATAAGATGGTAAAAGGAATATTTGAAGATCAGATAATTGTTATAGTCGGGATACGCAATTCCGCCCGGTACATAGACCTTCGGGGTGCCGAACAATCCCTGGACGGCAGCTACCAGCGAGATCAGTACGTATGCAAAAAAAACGATGGACAGATTTTTCGAATTCCAGACCCTGTTCCAGTTCATACTTGTCTTTTTTCTATTTTCCATAGATGCCCATGCCTGCACAATCGCAATCCTTTTCCACGGTGACGCCGAGAAGGGAGGCAAACCATTTATAAAAGCCGATCCTTTCTTCCCGCAGACTTTTTGCGGAAGGAAGGTGATTGCCACATTCTATTCCTCCATTGATGATATTGATCGTCATGCCGAATCCCGGTCTGCGTCCGAGCCGGAGATCATCGGTAGCGGGCTGCCATTTTCCGCTCATTATTTCATGACAGGAAGGCTTGGGCTTTTGTTCCCGCATCCAGAACCACAGAGCGGTCTTGAAGGAGATGACGCCATCGGTGCTCACAAGGGAAGGTTGGTCCAGCAGGGGCAGGCCCAGCTCCTGCCCGGCCAGTCCATAATTATAGGCATAGCTCAGTTGCAGCGGCCCTCTGCCATGGTAAGATCTGCCCGGCACGGGCTTGTATAGGCTTGTGCCTCCTGTATTGTATTGTTTGCAATGCCCATCGAGACAGGCCTGTTCTTCCGTGTAGTATAGCCCCCATACATAAGGTCCGCCTGGAGCGCCGGGCCACCCATGGGTGGTCTCATGAGCGATATGGGCAAAAAAAGCAGCCAGCTCTCTTTTGCGGTCGGTTGTGGAACCTTCTCCTGCAAATAAAGGGAACTGGCTGGCGGCTTTTACAAAAGCCGTATAAGAATAGATCGGGTGATGATGAGGAAATAAATGCTCATACTGTTCCTTACCAAGCAGGGATACGATGCCGGGATCTTTTTCCGCGTGATGCGGATAAGCGATCAACCCATGCACCAGAAGACCTGCCGAAAGTAGAAGATGTATTGGCATTATCACGCCAAGTTAGCCAAAAAAGAGAAACAACGCTGAACACCAGGCCCTTGCCGGAGCATTCTTTGCGTTGCGGTCCGTTACCAGCGTTCTTCTCCGCTGTCTTGGTTCAGGGTCTGGATATTCCCGTTGAACTCACGACCCTCTTCCTGGTGTGTGGCGCGGTTGTGCGGATCGGGCTGGTGCGATGGATCGCGTACGACAGACCGCTGCTGATGTCCGGACTGATGCACCGGCGGCCTTTGTGGGGCCCGCTGGGGCCTGCCGCCACGCTGGTTGCCGCCACCGGAAACACCGTTGGAAGAGCCACCGTTGGAGGAAGAACCGTTGCGCTGTCTGCCACCGCCCATGGCATTACGCTGTCCACCACCTGCGCTGCTGCCGTTCCTGTTACCACCGGAATTTCCCCGGGATATAGCTAACGGAGGCCTGCTGGAAATGCCGGCATGCATGACAAAGGGATGATCTTCCGATACCGGTATCGGGCGGCCGATCAGCTTCTGAATATCGTGCAGGAATTCTTTTTCTTCCGCATCGCAGAAAGACAAGGCGATACCGCTGGCGCCCGCGCGGCCTGTTCTGCCGATACGGTGCACATAAGTCTCGGGCACATTGGGTAATTCGAAATTGATAACGTGCGTCAGTTCATCGATGTCGATGCCTCTCGCGGCGATATCGGTTGCGACCAGTACCCTGGTGTGGCGTTCCTTGAAATTCTGCAGGGCGCGCTGGCGCGCATTCTGCGATTTGTTGCCGTGAATGGCCTCGGCGCGGATGCCTGCCCGGGTCAGTCCTTCGGCTACTTTATCCGCTCCATGTTTCGTGCGGGTAAAAACCAGCGCGGTAGGAATGGCCTGCTCTTTCAGCAGGTGGAGGAGCAAGGATTTCTTGTCCTTTTTTTCGACGAAGTACAGCGTTTGCGTAATGGTGTCGGCCGTTGTAGAGGCCGGCGTCACTTCCACTTTGCTGGGATTGACCAGGATGGTGCTTGCAAGCTTCTGGATCTCCGGTGGCATAGTGGCGGAAAAGAACAAGGTCTGCCTTTTTTGAGGAAGAACCTTGATGATCCTTTTGACGTCATGCACGAAGCCCATGTCCAACATGCGGTCGGCCTCGTCCAATACAAAGAATTGTATGTCGCGGAGGCTGATATAACGTTGCTCCATAAGGTCCAGTAAACGTCCGGGCGTCGCCACGAGGATGTCTACGCCCCTTTGCAGAGACTGTACCTGTGAATGCTGCGGCACGCCGCCGTAAATGACGAGGTGCTTCAGCCTTGCGAATTTGCCGTAAGCTGCGAAGCTTTCCCCGATCTGGATAGCCAGCTCGCGGGTAGGGGTCAGTATAAGCGCTTTGATAGGCGAAACGTTCCTTGCACCGTTCATGCTTCTGGGTTCGGCAGCGCTGTTCGGCTCTGCTGCGCCTTTAGGCCCATGGGCGTCCTCGAGGAGGAGCTGTATAAGGGGTAAGGCGAAAGCTGCGGTCTTGCCGGTGCCGGTCTGGGCACAGCCCAGCAGGTCTTTTCGGCTAAGGATGATCGGGATGGCTTGTTCCTGGATGGGTGTGGGGATAGTATACCCCTCATTACTCAGAGCCTTTAATAAAGGCTCAATAAGATTGAGATTCTGAAATGACAAAATGTATGATGTTTAAATGAAAAAAGGCCTGTCTACTCATCAATATCCTTCAGGAGTTATACGCGGAAGGTGTCACGAAAGCTGATAGAAAGGAATCTAACAGATGCAAAACTACGGATATTCAGCGGCAATTGCTAATTAAAAAAAATTACGGTCGAATAAGACCGTAAAATGAAAATATATACTATATTTGTTCCCGGTGTCTGTGTCAGCCCGTGACCGGCAACCGTTAGACTGCTTACAAAATCCCTGATAAATAAAAATACTCAACTTTTGGTTGGAACAGCAAGGACACAGTTCTGACACGACCTGTGTTTCCACACGGGTCCTAAAGGATAAGGTTTAAAGGCCGGGCCATTTCTATGGCCCGGTATTCGTATATGCAAAAAGACGAGGGCCCCTGGAATTCAGGGGCCCTCGTCTTATATTATTCTTTTATTACGTGCAGAAGGGTTCAGCGAAGAATGATGTGCAGCGGATTTATACCAGCATTCTTAAAGGCTCTTCCAGCAGTCCCTTGAGGGTCTGAAGGAAAGCGGCGCCCGTAGCTCCGTCGACCACGCGATGGTCGCAGGTGAGCGTGACCTTCATGATATTCCCGGTGACGACGGCGCCATTCTTCACGACGGGCGCCTGCTGGATCGCGCCTACGGCCAGGATACAGGCGTCCGGAGGATTGATGATCGCGGTGAACTCATCGATGCCGAACATGCCGAGGTTGGAAATGGTGAACGTGCTGCCTTCCCAATCCGCCGGCTGCAATTTTTTATTCTTCGCCCGCTGCGCGAAATCTTTTACTTCGGCGGCGATCTGTGACAATGATTTTGTGTCGGTAAAGCGGACCACAGGGACGAGGAGTCCATCCTCCACCGCAACGGCCACCCCGATATTCACGTGATGATTGATCCGGATCTTATCGCCCAGCCAGCTGCTGTTGACGGCGGGGTGCTGCTTCAGCGCGAGCGCAACGCCTTTCATCACCATGTCATTGTAGGAGATCTTGACGGGTGATACCTCATTGATCCTTGCCCGGCTTTCCACTGCCTTGTCCATGTCGATGATCATGGTCAGATAGAATTCCGGCGCGGAGAATTTTATTTCCGCCAATCTTTTGGCGATCGTTTTACGCATCTGCGATACGGGAACCTCCTCGAAGCTCACCTGTCCTGCAGGGGCCGATGGAGCAGCGCTCTTAGCCGGAGCGGATGCGGATGAGGGTTGCCCCGGCGCTGATGCCTTACCGGGAACGAAGCCATCGACATCTTTCTTTACGATCCTGCCATTGTCGCCACTGCCGGCTACCTGTGAAATATCGATCCCTTTCTCGGCGGCTAATTTTTTTGCCAGCGGGGAGGCTTTTATCCTTCCGTCCGCGCTGACGGAAAGCCCTGACCCAGCCTGGGCGGATGCGCCATTCGCATTTGCCGGCGCGGTATTGGCCGCAGCGCCGGTTGCCGCAGCGTCACTTGCAGGGTTGCCACTCTGGGCGGCTACCGGGCCCGCCACGCCCCTGTTCTTCGAGCTGGCAATGATCTTCGGCAG
>DATHHO010000088.1:0-9176 GCA_035317125.1 Puia sp. | reverse complement strand
TCCAGGATTGTCCGGGACTTATAATACCCGGCGATCCTGAAAAGCAACTGTCCCAGTTTCTTTGATTTTGCCGCATTCCTCGCCAGTTCGGCTACGCTGCGTCGCCGGGTCGCGCCAACGGATGAGCCCGCACCCAGGTCCTCTATCTCCAGCACGGAGGGGTCTGCCTCCAGTTGCCGTCTCAATCCGGCGATCCGGGAATACATGGGAAAGTCTTGCGTATCATTCAGTACCCGCCATACAAAATCATAGACAAACGGGGAATGAATGCCATGCCCCCGGCCGTTGGATGCAGTAATATAATAACACAGATATTTCCGGGCAAGACGGGAACGGGAATACATTATTTATTTTTTCCGCTCCCAGACCTGGAAGCTGTATGCATAAGCATGTTTTTCATCAACCGGGAAATCGAGATGGGAGACCATCTGCCAATGCTGCTCATCAATGGCCGGGAACGAAGTATCCCCTTCGAGGACCGCATGCACCCTGGTCATATAGATCTTGTCCGCGATAGACATGGCTTCCTTATAGATCTCCCCGCCGCCGATCACGAAGGTCTCCTTGCAATCCGTTTGCCCCGCTGCGGCGATCGCCTCCCCAAGAGAGGCCACCACTTTTGTTTTTTCGTTATGCGGATCCCAATCGCGGTTCCGGGTAATGACGAAATTGAAACGCCCCGGCAGCGGATCACCAGCCAGGGATTCATAGGTCTTACGGCCCATGACGACCGGCATCCCCCAGGTCGTGTTCTTGAAGTATTTCATGTCGTTCGGCAAATGCCAGAGCAACTTATTGTCCCTGCCGATCACATTATTGGTGCTCGCCGCGACCAGAAGACTGATGATCATATGTGCAAATATAGGCAGCCCGATACAACAACCCATGATAAAATTGCCCGCAAAAACGGACGTCCGGCGTATCGAAACCGAACAATGAAGACAGGGCTTTATAATCCAGGCCCTTGATTAATAATCATATAGCAATCTGGCATTTTTTTGGACAGATTAAAATGACCGCATATTCCTTGCCCTGCCGTATCTGGGCCTTACCCGTAAAAAGCTCCTCATGCTTCAAAACTATTTCAAGGTCGCCTGGCGCAACCTGATAAAGAACAAAACGTTTTCGGCTATCAATATTTTCGGCCTCGCCATCGGCATTGCCGCTTTTCTGCTGATCGTAAACTACCTCAGGTTCGAATACAGCTTCGACGGCTTCAATACAAAAGAGGACCGGATTTTCAGGGTTCCGATGACCATCACCGAAACGGGTGGGAAGGAACAGACTTTCGCCTTCACCTACCCGGCCCTTGCGCCGGCATTAAAAAAGGATTACCCGGAAGTAGAAGAAGCCGTTCGTTTCCGGAGAGTATGGGGGGTAGTGAGCCATGGAGATAAAAAATTTATCGAGAACGGCCAGGTTTATTACGTGGACCCATCCATTTTCAATGTCTTTACGCTCAACTTTGAAAAAGGATCGAAAGCGACCGCTTTTCAAGGGCTCAATGACGCCGTCATCACCCACTCGACCGCCACAAAATATTTTGGCAACGAAGACCCCGTCGGAAAACCCCTGCGCTACCGGGAGGAAGATTATATCGTCAGCGCCGTACTGGATGATGTGCCGGCCAACTCACATATCCAATTCAATATCCTTTTGAATTTCAATAAATATATTCAGCTCACCCAGGGCGCATCCAATACCAGCTGGACCTGGAGCGACTTCTATACCTATCTCCTGCTAAAGCCCGGCACAAAAGCTGAAGCCCTTCAGGCGAGGATGCCCGGTTTTGCCGATCGCTATCTTAGCGACCGGATGAAGAAGGACGGATTTAAAATATCCTTTCAGATCCAACCCCTGAAAGACATCCATACCCGTTCCGCCTATGCTTATGAAATGGCTGGCAGCGGAAACCTGTATTATCTGAAATACCTCGGTTGGGCAGCGCTGCTTATTCTCTGCATCGCCCTTGTCAACTATATTAATCTTTCAACGGCCAGATCCCTCGAACGCTCAAAAGAAGTGGGGTTGCGCAAAGTGGTCGGAGCGACCAGACCGCAACTTATCCGGCAATTCCTCATTGAAAGCCTTTTGCTGAATGCATTCGGGATCATCCTGGGATTTGCGCTTTTCAAACTGTCCCTTCCCTCATTTGCCCGGCTCATCGGTCGCGAGGTTGCCGATCTTCAGGTTTACGACAGCCGTTATTGGATCAGCCTGCTGCTGATCTTCGTGGTCAGCACCCTGCTCGCCGGCTTCTATCCCTCCTTTATTCTATCCTCCTTCCAGCCGATACAAAGCATAAAGTCGTTCTCCATTTCGGGCGGCAAAGGACAGGGAAAGGCTTTTTTAAGAAGGTCGCTGGTCGTTTTCCAGTTCACCGCCGCCATCGTACTGATCGGCGGAGCCCTTGGCTTTTACCGGCAAATGCGGTTTATGAGCAACAAGGACCTTGGCGTCAATATCAAACAAACGCTGGTCTTGCAGCAAACAGTGAACCTTGACAGCAGCAGGTCAAACAGCGTCGAACTATTGATCCATCAGTTGCAGGCCATTCCGGGCGTGCAAATGGTCACGGCGTCCACCTCAGTTCCCGGAGCAGATGTGGGAAGTTCGACAACCTTCAAAAGGCTCAATGCTCAAAATGACAAACGCACCCGGGTCCTGGGCGTCGACGAGAAATTCGTTCCCAATTATGGCTTGTCTGTTCTGGCAGGAAGGAATTTCGACAAAGACAAAGCCGCGAGCGATGATACGGCGCAGATCATAAGTATCCTCCTCAATGAGACGGCTGCAAAAACCCTTGGCTTCGCAAGTCCGGCAGAAGCGATCAACCAAAGAGTAGAGGGTGCCGGTCACCATTGCCGGGTCATTGGCGTCATCAATGATTACCACCAGCAATCATTACAATACGATTTCGACCCCATCGTATTTTACCCGGAACAACACGTGAATATGACCAATTTTGCGTTGAAGCTGGAGACCGGGGATCTTTCGCAGGTCATAGAAAAAGCAAAAAGCACCTGGAATGGCGCATTCCCGCAAAGCCCGCTGCAATTCTTCTTTCTGGATGAATATTTTTCGAGACAATACAAGAACGATCAGTTATTCGTGACCATACTCTGGCTATTCACCATCCTGGCTATCGTCGTGGCCAGTCTGGGCCTATTGGGCCTGTCCCTGTACACCGTGGCAAAAAGGCTAAAGGAGATAAGTATCCGGAAAGTATTGGGAGCGAATGTCCTGCAGATCACCGCGCTGATCACAAAAGACTATATTAAACTGATCATCTGTGCCGGTGTGATTGCGACCCCCGTCGCTTATTTCCTCCTCCAGAACTGGCTGAAAGGGTATGCGTTTCATATTGAGATCGGATATTTGTTCCTTTTGTTGCCGGTTTCGCTGATCCTGGTGATCGCATTGCTGACCGTGCTATACCAGTCCCTGAAAGCCGCCTTGTCGAATCCTGCCCGGAATTTAAGAACCGAATGAGCAGCGCACATTCGCTAGCCCTTCTAAGATCAGCCGCTCTCGCGTCTTCTGATCGGAATAACCGCCGCCCCGCGACAGAACCAACGCGCGCGATGCTTATACCGCCACTTTCGCCCTGATCGCCGGGTGGCTCTGGTAGTTCTCCAGGGTGAAATCTTCAAACTGGAATCCGAAAATATCTTTTACGGCAGGATTGAGCTGCATCACCGGAAGGGGGAAAGGCGTTCTGGTCAACTGCAGCCTGGCCTGCTCAAGATGATTGCTGTACAGGTGTACATCGCCGAAAGTATGAATGAATTCGCCGGGCTCAAGATCGCATACCTGCGCGACCATTAAGGTAAGCAGGGCATAGGAGGCTATATTAAAGGGAACGCCCAGGAAGGCATCGGCGCTGCGCTGGTACAACTGGCAGCTCAGCTTTCCGTCCGCTACATAAAATTGAAAAATAGTATGACAAGGCATCAGGGCCATTTTCGGCAGGTCTGCCACATTCCAGGCGCTTACGATCAGCCGCCGGCTGTCAGGAGTTTTTTTGATCTGGCTGATCAGTTGTGTGATCTGGTCCACCACCTGTCCGTCGGCTCCTTCCCAGCTCCGCCACTGCTTGCCGTACACGGGACCCAGGTCGCCATTGGCATCCGCCCATTCGTCCCAGATGCTTACCCCATGCTCTTTAAGATACCGGGTGTTCGTATCGCCACGGAGGAACCAGAGCAGCTCATAAATAATGCTTTTCAGGTGCAGTTTTTTTGTCGTCACCAGCGGAAATCCATCCGACAGCCTGAAGCGCATCTGATAGCCGAAACAACTGAGCGTGCCTGTCCCCGTCCGGTCCGTCTTGGAGGCGCCGGTATCGAGGATATGCTGCAATAAGTCCAGGTATGGTTGCATGAGCGCAAGTTACAAAAACTGACTCATTCCCCAAGCAGCCCATCCACCGTGGCATAGAACTCTTTCTGCTGCTCTTCGTAGTGCTCGCCCGTGCCTGGGCCGTTGAATCCGGTGTGTATCTTCTGGATCTTTCCCTGTCTGTCTGTAAAAATAGTAGTGGGGAAGCCTACTATTTCTTCGAGTTGGGGCAATGTTTTCTCTGCCCGGCGTGGATCGCTCACCGTTACACCGGTGATCAGCACCGGGTATTTCACCTGGAACCGCTGCTGGAAGGAGCGGAGGCTGGTCTGTGAGCGGGCGAAATCGGTGCTGCGCTCATAAGCCAGGGCGATGATCTCTACTCCTTTATTCCGGTACTGGTCGTAGAACCCGCTGAGAAAACGGGTCTCGTCCATGCAATTCGGGCACCAGGACCCCATGATCTGGATCAGCACCACTTTATTTTTAAACCGTTCGTCATGTATAGATACCTTCTTACCGTCCAGGTCCAGAAAGGTAAAATCGAGCCGGGCACTGTCTTTCTTCCATTTCGTGAGCGTGAAATCATCCGGCAGCTTAGCCCCGGCATCTTTCACCGCGGTCCAGTTCTCCAGGGCGACCGCGCCTGCAAAATATTGTCCTCCGGAGAGGGTATTATCCTTTTCGATCCTCGCCGTAAATGAGTAAGCATGCCCCCCGTCGAAACAGGAGAGCCGCAAGGAATCTCCGTCCACGATCCCTTCCAGGTAACGGTAATCGCCGGTCGGATCCAGAAAAGTTCCCGTAACCCGCGCGCCTTTCTGCTCGAATTCCCCTACGCGCAGGGAAGGTTCCTTATCCCCGGCAGCCCTGAAACTGGCGGCCCAGCGACCGCTGACGTTTGCCACCGGCGCTTTTCCTGGGCTGAAGCGGAAGGTTTCATTGTAATAAGCTGTAAAGGGTACCGATTGATAATGGTCTGCAAGCCGCTTGAGCCATATTCCCTCCAGGTGGCCATCCTTTGTCAGCACGGTCCTGAACTGGGATTCGAAGAAAGGCAGCCTGATCAGCACGGAATCTCCCTGCATCCTTATATCATCCACCAGCAGTCGTTCATCCGCATTACGGATATACACGATCTTTTTCCCGGCACTGTCCTTCACATCGAAATTGAAGGCTATGTCATGCCCATCCTTTCTGTGCAGAAGAGCCCGCCAGGTCCCGTTACGGAGGAGGTCGTGCCGGAGGAAGTCGCTTCCCTGTGCTGAAACCAGCAGATTGGAACAGGACAAGACCAATAATAACAGCATTCTCGGCATTTTGATCGGTGTTTGTGAGAGAAGAACAGGCAAGTTAGATCAAAACGATAAATAATCCTCCATCTAGGAAAATCAGATACCCTATAGCGTTTACAGGGGTATATACTTAATAACCCATGACCAGCCGTTAAAAAAGGAATATCAAATTCCCAATCGCGTTTGATACCAAACACAATATCATCAACTACTCTTCTGGAACCCGGACGCTGCCAAAACAACCTATCCATACGCTTTCGCCAAGCGCTCTTCTGACGGACCCCGTTAAAGGCAGATAATGACCGACCCTATTGATCAACTCTTTTATTCACTATAAAATCAACAACAAAATGAAAAACAGGACCAAATTGATCGCTACTGCACTCGTGCTGATAGTATCCGCGTCCAGCGCCTTTGCACAGGCTACAGCAACGGCCACAGCGACCGCTACGATTGTAACACCAATCAGCATTACAAAAACCGTTGACATGAACTTCGGTAACGTGGCTGTACAGACCCTTACCGGTGGCACAGTCGTTATGACTCCTGCCGGCGTTCGTTCCCCAACAGGAGGCGTAACGCTTCCTGCCACCGCGGGAACGGTTGCCGCCGCTTCCTTTACGGTCAATGGCCAGGGTGCGTATACCTATGCGATCACGCTGCCGTCTACTGCCCTTACCCTTACCAGCGGAGCCAACACCATGACGGCCACTGCGTTTACCAGCACGCCTTCCGTAACAGGAGCGCTGACTGCAGGTACCCAGACCCTCAATGTTGGCGCCACCCTGAACGTAGCCGCAGCCCAGGCTTCCGGCGTGTACGTTTCGGGAACGCCGTTTAACGTAACGGTCGTTTATAATTAATCCATTCATTTAAAGAAAGCGTTGTCCAAAGCAACGTTTTCTTTAAAAATTTTAACCCATGACCAGCCCAAAATATTTGCTTTTTGGATTATTGACCCTGCAGCTCATTTTTTCTGGCGGGGCGATGGCGCAGGGAAACCTGTTGCTGATGCCGAGAAGAGTGATCTTTGAAGGCCCAAAGAGGTATGAGGAGCTGAATCTGGCCAACACCGGCAAGGATACAGCCCGGTATGTCATTTCCCTCATGCATGTCAGGATGAAGGAAGACGGGGGATTCGAAGAGATCATGCAGCCGGATTCCGGTGAAAATTTCGCCGATAAATTCATCCGCTTTTTCCCGCACAGCGTGACGCTGGGCCCCGATGAATCCCAGGTAGTAAAAATACAGCTTACGAAAATAAATGAACTTACACCGGGAGAATATCGCTCTCATATTTATTTCAGGGCCGTACCCGATAAAGCTCCGCTTGGTGAGAAAAAGCCAACCGCCGACTCTTTAATATCCATCCACCTCATTCCGATCTTCGGTATATCCATTCCTGTCATAATACGGGTAGGAGAATCGATCACCCATGTGAACCTGACCGATCTGTCCGTAAAGATGGCCGAAGACACGATACCCATATTGAATATAACGTTCCGCCGCAGGGGAAACATGTCCGTTTATGGCGATCTGTCGGTCGACTACACGTCGATATACGGGAACACTTCCCATGTCGGTTCCATAAAAGGGATCGCCGTGTACACGCCAAACGAGTCGCGTCGGTTCAAGCTCACCCTTGAGAAAAGAAGCGATATCAATTATCGCTCGGGAAAGCTTCATATCGTTTACAGCACTTCGGCTGAGGCCCGGTCGGCAAAAATCGCCGAGACGGATCTGATCTTGCGTTGATCATAAAATCTATATCCAATGAAAAAGAATGTGGCCGTCCTTTTGTTCGCTTTCTTTGCCTTCGCCGCGAAGGTATCTGCGCAGACTGTCGTTATCACCGATGACAACACCTATGTGACCGGACAAGTTTCTTCCGTGCTGGACGTTAAATCGATCTCGAAAGGATTCCTCGCACCGCGCATGACCCTGGCACAACGTGTAGCCATTTCAAGCCCGGTGGAAGGTTTACTGGTTTACCAGATAGATGGGGTAAAAGGATTTTACTATTATACGAACTCTGCCTGGGCCTCCCTGGCGACGGGTTCCGGCACGCAATGGACGACAGTCGGTAATGCCGGCACGAACTCCGGGATTAATTTTCTCGGGACGACAGATCTGAAAAGTCTGCGTTTCAGAACCAATGCTCTGCAGGGGATGGTCCTCGACAGCCTTGGCAATGTGGGTGTCGGTCTCGCGCCGTCTTTCACCGCCGGCACTTTCCAGGAAAAATTCCTCGTCGATGCGGGCATCACCAGCTCCTACAACGCCATCATCGGCCGGGGCAGCATCAACAACTACCTGCAATTGAATATCCAGAACCAGTCCAGCGGCACCAGCGCCTCCTCCGATGTCGTCGCGACCGCGGACAATGGCAATGAGAGCATCAACTTTGTGGACCTGGGTATCAACAGCAGCACCAACACACAAAATATCATGGGCGCCGCCAACGACGCCTACCTCTATACCACAGGAAATAATTTACTGATCGGCACGGGCACCGCCGCAAAGTCGCTCGTGTTCATGACCGGCGGTACCACCCAATCCACCAATGAAAGGATGCGCATCGATGGAGCGGGTCATGTGGGCATCGGCCTTACCAACTCCGCCAATCCACTGGCCGTAAAAGATACTTTAGAGATCCGGCGCACCGGCGCTCTGTCGGAGCTGCTTTTTTCCAACACGGCGGGTTCCGGTGATTTCCGGATTGCCGGAGATGGCGGAGATATTTTCTGGCAGGGCGGAGGAGGAAGAAATCTGCAGATGGGCGCTTATTGGGGTGTCATATTGGCCGGTGACCGGCAAACGGCTACGATACCGGCCCTCTCTACCGGAGTGGCCAATACAGGTGTTCTCATGCTTGCGCAACGCGACGGGAGCGTTCCGCTGGCTGTCCAGGCGAACTCCGCTACGCAGACGGCCAACCTTACCGAATGGCGTTCGGCTACTGCTACCCTTGACGTTGTTGATGAAAGGGGTAATGTCGGCATCGGCACCACGAACCCCGCAACGGCTCTGCATGTGGTAGGTACCAATCCATTGACCTTAAATGGCGTGCAGGTAGGCGCCACTTCAGACAGTATATTGACGATCGCTTCCGGCACCGTGAGAAAGCTTCCTTTCTCGACCCTCACCAGCGGCGCTTCCTGGGCCCTGACCGGCAATACGGCAACAAATTCCGGAACGAATTATCTCGGGACCACGGATCTGAAAAGCCTCCGGTTCAGAACCAATGCTCTGCAGGGGATGGTCCTCGACAGCCTTGGCAATGTGGGTATCGGTCTCGCGCCATCTTTCACCGCCGGCACTTTTCAGGAGAAATTACTGGTCGATGCGGGCATCACCAGTTCCTTTAACGCGATCGTCGGCAGGGGAACGATCAACAATTACCTGCAATTGAATATCCAGAACCAGTCCAGCGGCACCAGCGCCTCCTCCGATGTCGTGGCGACAGCGGACAATGGCAATGAGAGCATCAACTTTGTGGACCTGGGCATCAACAGCAGCACCAACACACAAAATATCATG
>DATHHO010000087.1:0-4068 GCA_035317125.1 Puia sp. | reverse complement strand
GATGGTAGAGCGCTGGTCGAACAGCGTATCCAGCTGTTTACGGTACAGGTTGAAATTGGTCTCGGTGAGATTGTGATTGTAGTTGTAATTGCCGAACAGGTTTATATTCTGGTCCCGGTGGTTAAGGGACAGACCGCCGTTATACTTGGCATAGGTGCCGATATTATAACCCGCGTTCACCGTTCCATTGGTGCCAAATGATTTATTCTTCTTCAGCCGGATATTGATGATGCCGGCATTTCCCGCCGCTTCGTATTTGGCGGATGGGTTACTGATGATCTCGATGGATTCGATGGATGAGGACTGGAGGGTCTTCAGGTATTCGGACAGGTCCTTGCCTGAAAGGGGGGTGGGCCTGCCGTCGATGAATACCTGCACGCCATTCTTTCCGCTTACGCTGAGGTTGTCATCCTTATCCACCATCACACCGGGTGATTTGCGCAACAGCTCCAGGGCGTCCTGGCCCACGGCATTCACGCTGCCTTCCACATTGAGGATGATCTTATCGGCCTTGACTTCCACGGGTGGTTTGCGTGAGGTGACCACGACCTCTTTCAGGTCATTGGACGCTTTTATCAGCGTAGTTCCGGGGACCTCCGTCGGGCCTTCTCCTTTCACTTCAAAAACCACTGAATTTTTTGGAGCATAGCCTACATGGGAAAAACTCACGAAATAAAGGCCTGAAGGGATGTTGCCGAACTCATATTTTCCCGTCTGGTTGGAGACGGCCAGCTTGACAACAGTGGAGTCTTTGGTTTTTTTCAGGGCCGCCGAAGCTCCCGGTAAAGATTTTCCTTGTTCGTCCCGGGCGATCCCGGTCACTTGCTGAGCTTGTAAAGAAATACTGAATAAGGTTGCAAAGAGAATGACAGTTAAGCGTCTCATGTTCTGGTGTTTTTTAGATTTGACCGGCAAGTCAATGGTTAGCGTTTTTTTCAGAGGGCGATGAATTGAGGTCACAAAACTAAATTCCAAACGCTTAACGGAAAAGAGTCTTACGGTGAGCGGAAAAAAATGTCCGGTGAATGGTATATTTAGTTCGGTGGGGTATTTGCTACCTTTAACCGCGTAATGGATTACATCCGGACATATAAGAGTTTTATTAATAGCCACAACCTCAGCGATGCCGTACGTATTACTGTTGGTATCATACTTCCCGCCGTCGTCCTGGGCTATTTCAACTATTTATCTGCCGGGATCGTTGTTTCTCTTGGCGCGATGTGCGTGGGCAATGCGGACAACCCCGGGCCCATCCACCACCGGCGTAACGGAATGATAGCCTGCATCCTGATCCTTTTCACCGTCACCCTGCTGACCGGGCTCGCCTCGGCGTCGCCGTTGCTGACGGGCGTGCTGGTCACGCTGTTCTGCTTTGTGTTTTCCATGATGGGAATATTTGGCAACAGGGCCAGCTCCATCGGGGTGAACGCCTTGCTTGTGATGGTGCTGAGCATCGATCGTCCGCATCAGGGGTGGGATATCCTTATCAATGCCGCATATGTAATGGCCGGCGGTATCTGGTACATGGTCCTGAGCCTTTTGCTCTACAGCATCCGGCCATATAAGCTGACCCAGCAGGCGCTGGGGGATTGCGTACAGGCGACTGCCCGCTATCTGCTTATCAAAGCCTCTTTTTATAGCCGGGGGACGGATTATGATAAAAGCTACCGGCAGTTGGTGGAGCAACAGATCGATGTGCATGAAAAGCAGGACCTTGTCAGGGAATTATTATTCAAGAGCCGTGATATCGTCAAAGAATCTACGCCCATCGGAAGGGTATTGCTGATGATCTTCCTCGATGTGGTGGATCTCTTCGAAAGAGTAATGACCTCGCAGCAGGACTACGAAGCGCTGCATCTTGCATTTGACGACAGCCCCTTGCTGGAACAATGCAGACAACTGATCGTGGACATGGCGACGGAGCTGGATGAGATCGGCATCGCGATCAAGAGCGGCAAGCCATCGGAGGAGACTTCTTTCCTGTCTTCCCGCCTGCGGGAGGTCAAAGAATCTTTTGGGAAATTCAGGGATGAGCACAGAAGAGCGGGGAATGTGGAAGGGTTTATCAGCCTGCGCCATATTTTAGACAGCATACAGGATATTGCGGAACGTCTGCATACCCTGCATGGGTATACGAGCTATGACCTTAAGCCCGGCAAGAGCGGTCTGACGCAGGCGGACTTCGAGCAATTCATTACCCACCAGGACATCGACAGTAAGCTGCTCGCGGAGAACCTGACGCTGCGATCGAATATTTTCAGACATTCCATCAGGGTCAGCATCGCGACCATCGCGGGCTATCTTATCTCGCGGTTCCTGCCGCTTGGCCATGGATATTGGATACTGCTTACGATCATCGTCATCCTGAAGCCAGCATACAGCCTCACGAAGAAAAGGAATGTTGAAAGGCTGCTCGGCACTTTTGCCGGTGCGCTTGCCGGCTTGCTCATCATTTACTTTATCAGCGACAGGACGGCCTTGTTCACCTTAATGGTGCTGTTCATGGTCGGCACCTATGCCTTCCTGCGGACGAATTATCTGATCTGCGTGACCCTGATGACGCCGTATGTCCTGCTCCTCTTCCATTTACTTTACCCGAGCGATTTCAGGACGATCATTTCCGACCGGGTGATCGATACGGCCATCGGATCGGGCATCGCCTTCCTGGCCAATATTTTTATCGTGCCATCCTGGGAGCATGAGCAGATCGTGAATTATATGGTTAAGACCATGGAGGACAACCTTCATTATTTCACCGATGTATCGGGCGCCTTTCTGGGAAAGCCGGTCACGGTGACCCAATACAAATTATCCCGTAAGCATGCATTTGTTTCGCTGGCTAACCTCTCCGACGCTTTCAGCCGGATGTTATCCGAGCCCAGGGCCAAGCAGAAGAATTCGGTGCGGATGCATCAGTTCGTCGTTTCCAATCATATGCTTACCTCGCATATTGCGACCCTGGCCTATTATGTGCCGCGTCTGGCGGTAAAGTATGCATCGGATGAATATCTGCCGGTGGTGCAGGCCATTACGGGGAAAATGGAAAATGCCATGCAGTCCCTGAGAGAACCATCGGGGCGCGCTGGCATTGCGGAGAACGGATCCTCAGCCGGCAAGGAAGGTCTGAGGCAGCTTAATGAAAAAGTGGAGGTGCTGATGCGGGATCGCAAGGCGGAACTGGACCGGGGCATTACCGACAGCGACACCAGGCTGCGGCTGTCCGAATTCAAGCCGGTCGCAGACCAGTTCAATTTTATTTTTAAAGTAGCTGCCGATATGGAAAAACTCAGTCTGGAACTTAATTATTCGAGCCCAGCATCTCCCTCATTTTCATCACCAGTTCCGTCTTCGTGATGGGTATGCCCATGATCTTGTTGTGCGCCTTCGCATCCACGAAATACTGATCGCGGATGATCCTGATAAGCTGGCCGTTATTGATCTCGGGGACGAGCACCTGCTCGAAATTATGCAGCATATCGCCAAGGTTCTTTGGGAAAGGACGCAGATGACGAAGGTGGGTATGAGCGACCTGATAGCCTTCATATTGAAGCTCCGATACCGCGCTCTTGATAGCTCCGTAGGTACTTCCCCAGCCCAGCACGAGTAGCTTGCCTTTTTCCGGACCGCTGTCTATTTTCTGAAGGGGGATAAAGTCGGCGACTTTGGCCACTTTTTCTTCGCGGATCTTTACCATCAGCTGGTGGTTCTCCGGTTCGTAGCTGACGTTGCCCGTGATGTTCTGTTTTTCCAGCCCGCCGATGCGATGCTCCAGTCCCGGAGTACCGGGTATCGCCCAGGGGCGTACGAGCTTTTCATCACGCAGGTAGGGAAGGAATTTTTCTTCTCCATGCCCCAGCTCTTTTTTGAATTTTACTTCGATAGGGACAAGCTCTTCGCTCTTTGGGAATTTCCAGGGCTCGGCGCCATTGGCGATATAGCCGTCGCTCAGGAATATTACCGGGGTCATATGCTGTACGGCTATGCGTATGGCCTCATAAACCGCGTCAAAACAATCATTGGGTGTAGAGGCGGAAACGATGGGCATAGGGCATTCTCCGTTCCTGCCAT
>DATHHO010000086.1:0-60054 GCA_035317125.1 Puia sp. | reverse complement strand
CCACTTCTATGCCCCTGAACCATTCCTATGATCTGAAGACACCTGGGTACATAGGTCTCTCTCCGGCAGGCGTCGGCAATCTGCGCGCCAGACAGGCAACCTTCCGGGCTTCTGGATTTGCCGATCTGTCTGTCACGCATCTTGCAGCTCCTCTGCCTCCGTTCGGGCAGCTCCTGTGTCTGCGGCTTGGGCCGCATCCACCCGCTGCCTCTATCTGTCCGCCACCCGCAGGTGCCCGGCCGCCTGTCTGTTCGATTTTGCCTCCGCTAAAGCTCCGGCACGACATTAAGGACGGACCGGCGGGTAGCTGCGCGCCGGCCTCCTTCGTCGGCCTTCCCGCGCAGCACGGCCGGGCACATGGCGGAGGTGGCGCCACTGCTATTCAATAAGCTTTTTCAATGTCTGATAAGTAGCTGCTAAAAAATGACAAGATGTAGAAACGTGTGCCATGTGATACATCTCCCTAAAAATTAAATGTAAATTATTCAAACAACCGCCTGAAAATATGGAGCGTTACGGGTATGGGCGCGATCTTAAAAATCAGTTGATTTCGTTGAGCTCAATGACAGCAAGATGCACTGAGTTTGCACGACAACTTTACTTTGCCTCAGGTATCGGCCCGGGAAATACAGCTTTTGTAAAAGGAATAAAATGATCAAATTCTAAGAATCTGCCGGCGGAGAACAGGCAGCCGCCGGCGATGAACAGCAGAACAGATCCGGGCTTTGGTATCGCCGTTGGCGCTTCGTAATGAGTATATAATTGCCCCGACCATTTGAGCGAGGGCCGGACTTTTAATTAAAATTCAACCAGAGAATAACGCCCGGGATCAACTCAGGGCAACCATATACTCATTACGAAGTTTGATGTTTATCCTGCCATGCATCTATTAAGTGATTATTAATTAAGCTACTAATATCAATAAGCGTCTTAAATCCATCCAAAAAAGGTTCGAATTTCGTCCTGCCAAGTCGACTTAGACGCTGCAAAGCATTGGCTTTCAGCGTTTTTTATTTGTACCATATTGATGATATGGAGCTAATTTTGACCCTTCCAGTGAGTTATTCGGTGAGTTAATCTAGTGAGTTATTTACAACTCACTGAATCATAATTTGTCACACATTATCCTTCGCTTGCAAACTGGATTCGAACCTGTGGATTGATGCAAAAAGTCTCTCTATGGAACCTGCAAAATATTAATTACCTTATCTGATATTATTTTTTTTGGATTGGGGTCTCGGCGTACCTGTTGAGTATATCATTCACAGTTAAATGATGAAGATTCAAATAATCATTAATTTGAGTTTCGGTTAAAGAATGTAGTTCATAGGCCTTAAACTCCTCAAAGAAGAGCCTCACATTGCTTTTTAGGGTATTAAGCCCTTTTTTCCTTAATACTTCTACGGCTTCGTTAAAGCCAGCTGCTGCGGATACTACTTTAGTTGGAATAATTAGAATGTTTTTTACGTTACTCGAACTATAGTTCGTTTTAAACCAGGCGCATGCATTATTAATTTGCCCTGTTTCTGATTTAATAATTTCACTCCGCTCTTCATCCACTTCATTTTTACATTCAAATAAAATATAAGTATCATCCTGCACATTCCATAGATTATCAGGTCCCTTCTTTTGCTCTTTATCTGGTCTTTCGCAGGCGAACCCCAAATAAATACCAAGATCATTTAGTGCCTTTTCAAATTTATCAGCTTTTACTCCGAAGGAAAGACTGTTTAGTATTTCATTTATTCCCATTTGCAAGTCTTCAAATGCTTCGTGGGTCTTTATCCGGTTTAGAATGTTCTCATTGCGTCCTTTATTGATTTTAAGCTTTTGAAATTCGATCCCATACATAGGCTTTAATAGAATCCTGTTCAATTTATAGGCCTGAACCTGGTAGTTATTTGATACAGATTTCTGGGCATTATAAGAATATCGCGCCATTTCCTGGAGGTAATATGCGATATCAGATTTATTATTCGGATCAATGTAACGATCAATAAGCTGCTGAATGGTCTTGGTTGCTTCACCATGCTGGTTGTTCCTTTGCAATTCTTCGGCCTTTTTCTCCGCTTGCAATATTTCCAACAGCTCAGCATCAGCCTCAGATTCCTTTATAGTATCCATTTCCTGTACGTAATATTTTTTCCATTGAGCATCTCTTTTTAACGAGATATTTATAATGTTGTTTAATGCCGTTAGCGGATCGTCCGTAGTATCTTGCTCAACTGTCATTTGTCCGATCTCTATTCCGATATCAATCTGCTTATTCGTTTGAGCAGAAAAATATTTCCGAAGTGTTTTAGTTCTTACTATGCCTATTAAGTCAAATCCCGTTATAAGAATTACACAATAGTCCTTTTCACCTCTTACAGCTCTGCCTAATCCTTGTTCTATTTTTTGTGCAATTTTAATGTTAATAACCTTACTGTTTTCCCGATAAAACTCTTGCAGCCTGTCAACTAGAGAAATGGCAAAAGGCTTGGAATCTAATATAAGTATCCTGCATGTATCATCCGGCAAATCAATTCCATCATACCGGTTAGATAAAACCACTGTTTGGCTAAAATGTCCCTCTCTTAAATTTTTAATTACCTCCTGAATTGAATCTTTGTCTGGCATTATGGCTCCGCATTGTTCCCAATATTGAGCAGCTCTGTTGCTGGGTGTAAGAGCAACGGTACCATATTTCCTCTTTTCATTTTCTTCTCCAAAACGATTAACGATAGTGACTTCATTTAACTCGGGGTTAATTAAATATGGGATCAAAATCATCTTTTCACCCGACCATTTCTCATTAGCATATTTTAAGGGTTTTTTCACTACGTCCAGCTCAACGCCAAGCCCCCTGATAAAGAAGGCATCATTATTGGTCGTTGCGGACATAAATACCCGATGTACGCAACGAGAGAAGGAACCGAATAATTCTATCGGATTGAGGTAGGGCGAAATTTCAATACTTGTTCCTGAAATGATGCATTGGCAATCCCTAATTACTTCTTTAATCAATTCCCAGGCAAAACGGACATAGTCTTTGTCCCTGTTTTTGACTAGCAGAGAAATAACTTCGGTGTTTTTGTCAGCCCAAGCCCAATAAGGAACTGGCAAAAATGCGTCGAACGCTTCATTTTTAATCTCTTCAGTTGTAGCCTGTCCTTGGCTTTCCAGATCGCTACCGAATAATGATAATAACTCGCCATATATAGGCTCTCCTCTCTTTATTTTAATTGTAAAGGCATCTTGTATGATTTCAATACAGGCATGAGAATCATCAAGTACAATTGAATCAACCTCAAGAGATCGGTGCCTCAAGCCAAATTTGGAAAACCCGTTAAAGAATAGTTGAACGTGCGTGATTAGAATAGATTTCCCATCCAGGAACTCCTGCGGCAACTGGTTATTTCTGTCGATGCGACAGAATTTAAAACCAAATTGCCTGGCCTGTTCGCAGGTTTGTTCTACCAGCAACTTGCTTGGACATAGATATAAGACCGGACGTCCGCTGGAATTCAATTTAGATTGCAATATTAATAATCCTATTAAGGTCTTTCCCTGGCCAGTATGAAGTTTAACAATAACGTCTTTCTTTTCTTTATAGCTATGGTACCAATCCTCTAGAACCGCAGATTGCGCTGGTCTTAGGGGACCTTTGTCACTTGCCCTGTCAAGTGAATCATAGATTGCTATCGGATTGGTCGTCTTGTCAGAATTAGGGCCACTCAATTTCTTCGAAAAGTCTAGCATAGAGAAAGTTTAATGCAAAATTTCGTTTTTGTCAACCTTTGTTCCCATAGAATAGATGCCTACTTCCCGCGACCGATAGATTTTCATTGCAATGGACATCCTAAGGCCCTCTGAAGGAAGCGGATAGCTCGCTCATCCTATCTCTTCCGTTTACCCTTTGTCCCTGCTGATAAGTTCTATCTGTCCTTCTATGTGCTGCAGGATTTGTTTGCTGATGATGTCTCCAATTGTTTGCATCTCTTCCTTTGTCAGCGCTTGTTCATATAGCTTTTTAACAAAAGGCTGTTGATTGTTATAGTTGATCAGCTTAATACCATATTGATACTGATCCAAACGGATTGATATTTGTACCACCGTGTCAAAAGCATCTACACCCGCCTTTTTTAGCCCGCTTAGTCTGTATTGGAAGAATGGTTCCTGCTGTTTTTTTAGTATTTCTTCATTTTTCCACTGTTGTTCAAATTCCAATAATTCGGTCGTACTCTTTTCAAAAGACCAAAAATGATTTGACGCCAGAAAATATTGATCAAATTCACGCAAACGGACCAATAGATATTCGAATAGGGGGCGTATGCTTTTATCATATAGGTCACAAAGAAGGGTATAAGTGACCGGTGTTTTAACCTCTTCCCTGTGCAGGGCGGCTAATTTTTGCAAAAGATCTTCCATGCGTTTCTCCGTATGGCTTTGTAATGTTTTCAACTCTTCCTCCATTGACTGTTCGATGTCCTTGATACTGGGAAGTTCTCCCTGGATATTTTCTGGAAGGTTCTCATTTAGTTTATATTCTGAAATGCCGATCGCCTTTTTTGAGTCGCGCAGCGCATATTCGGCGACCAAGCCATCTTTTGTTTTGCACAATATCAGACCGATGCTTTTTTCATCCTTGTCATCTCGCAGTTGTTCATCCGCGAGGGTTAAATAAAATTCCATTTTCCCTACAAACTCGGGTTTAAATTCTCCGATCTTCAAATCAATAATAATATACCGTTTGAGTTTGGTGTGATAAAAAAGCAGGTCGTAAAAATATTCCTTTTCGCCGAGTTCTACCCGATACTGTTCCCCCATGAAAGAAAAGAATTGACCCAATTCCAGTAAGAACTTTTTCAACTGAGAAGTCAGGGCATCTTCCAGGTCTCTCTCTTTGGCTTCCCGGCCTAGATAGATGAAGTCAAATTTGTAGGGGTCTTTAAAAACCTGGGTGATTAGCTCGGATTGGTCGGTCGTGGCTGCAAAATTATGGGTTAACTGCCCTAGTCTTTGGTGCAGCCCGCCTTCAATCTGATGTACCATCACGTCCCGGCTCCATCCATTTTGAATGGTCTGCTGAATATAAAACGCTCTCGTTTCCTCCTCTTTTACCTTGACTAGCAAGGTGATATGATGATACCAGCTTAATTTTGCAAGGGGAGCTTGCAAAATTACCCCGTCTTTATCCCCGGTGCCATTTTCCGGCATTTTTGCAAAGGGGGCTTGCAACAATGGGAAATGCGGATATGCCACGGCGAAATCGCGCATATAACGCAGGTTTCGGGGAGACAACCCTTTCATATCCTGAAATTCACTCTTGAGGTCTCTGGATAGATTCTCCACTACCTTGGCCCCCCATCCTGCTTCCCGCTCCTGCTCCGCGATGGCCACCCCGATCTCCCGGTAAATAGCCAGCAGGTCCGCGTTCAGCCGAAGGGTAGCCTGCAGCCTGGCCAATCTGATTTTGTTCTTCAGAGCCGTTACAATCTGTTGATAATTGACCGGAACATGTACTTTCATGGTCGAAACATTTCGGGGCCAAAATTAGCATAATTGATATTATATCGGAGAAATAAGCACCTGCAGGCCAAAAGTCGCCTGAATCTCCCCAGGGGTAACCCGGGAAGGGAAGGCCATCGCTAAAAACTGGCGGGGTCGGGAGCAGGCCACGTAAATAATTCGTTGTTTTTCCGTCGGAAAACTGATGGATGGTTTAAAATCATTAAAGGATACGCTCGTTCCTCTGCTGGATTCATCAAAGAAATACAATAACGCATCGAGCGTGGCGCCCTTTACCTGATGAACGGTCGAGATGGGGATATTGGCATTATGGCTGGACGATCTGTGGAAAAAATCTTTCACCGGGCGTTGTCTGAGTTCCCGCATGACGTAGCCATTGATTCGTTGCTTAAACAAGAAGGCCTCTCCGAGATTCACGATAAAGGTCCCTAAAAGTGCTTCCGCGCGCTGGCTCCATGCTTCCAATGACAGGTCCAGGCCGGGCAAGTCCAATAAGAACTTATAGAGTCGGGCATTATAGGAATAGTCTTCCTTGTATGTCGTAAGGTTTTCCCGTTGGACATGGTAATCGGAACTGGATAGTTGCGCAATGAGTTTTCTTAATTCATCGATGGCTTCTTTTATATGTTGACTGTCAAAAAGGGATTTAATAGTTAATAGTTGAACCGGCGTATGATGTTTCCAGGGTTCAACGCTGGCCGACGTACCGAGCATCTGATCTTTCAATTCATTACCCCGTACCACGATCTGGTTTTGCGTAAACCGATGCATGCCGCAGATCCGTTCAAAGTCGGCAACGATGTGGGAAGCGTTTGATGCATTGTAACGATAAATGGTTATCGGAATATCCAGATCGGTACATCTTTGGACGTGATTCGCTCGTCCATCGCCAGTCGGATAATGCTGAAACAATCAATAATCCGTTGGGTGGATCGTCTGTTTTGGCTCAGTGGAAGCGCGAGCCAACTTTGGTCGTAGTATTTGTTCAAAAATAGCCGGGGCTTGGCATCCCGCCATTCATACAGACTTTGGTACGGGTCTCCTATTAATTCAATATGGCTGTGGCCGTATGTCAGTAATTTGTCAAACAGCGCGTGCTGAACGGCTGAATTATCCTGGGCTTCGTCGATAATAATGGCGGGGAATCTTTTGATTAACCATTGTCCTATTTTGGGGTTGTCCGTTAATATCTTTAAGCCGAGAAATGCAGCGTCGAGGCTGGTGATTAATCCGTTTTTTATTTTCCAGTTAAAAAGCGCCTGCCCATAAGCCTGAAAAACAGAGGGTTCTACTTTATCCGAATTCGCTTGTTTCCCGGCAAAACTGAAGCTTCCATCCAATTCTACCCATATATCTCCGGGCGGATAGGAGCGGTACAGGGGGGTATCGTCTTTATTTTTAAATCTGTTAAAGGGAGACCGGAGCGTCTTTTGTAAAGTACCGTTTCTACCCTGAAAAGAGACCGTCAGCGATTGCTCAATGATATCCGCATTATCGATAATTTTGGGCCGGCCAAACTCCCTGTTCAGCAGATTGAAAAAAGGTAAGGTAATAAACTGATTGATGAACCGGTCTATAGTGGATACCGTGTGAGGGTAATGCAATGATTCATTGGTAAGTTTTTTGTATTTGTTTTGAATCTCATCCTTTGCTTTATTGGTAAAGGAAAGACAGGCTATACCAGCATATGCGCCGTTACTGGCATGGCATTCTTTAAGCAGATCAATGAGTTTATGAACAATGCAGGTTGTTTTGCCGCTTCCCGGGCATGCATTCGCCAGAGAAAAAAAAACCTAGACGACGTTTTTTTGGAAACCTACGGCGTTTTATATTCGCACATAATACTTGTCTTATATGTGCTGTCAAAAATGGAATTGCCACCAGCTGATGAATTTCCCGTTTATGTAATGAAAAGAAATCAATTAATTGATGCCATCCGTTCAAATGTAATTATCAATATAATCCCAGATACCATTGACAAAACAATTTCTTTTCTTACACTGCGGCATGGTGTTTTCCACCACGATAAGTTTTTATATTTTGGCGCAATGCTTAGAAATAGAGAGCGTATAACTTTATCTCCTCTAATAGAATTACAAGATGGATCCATAATCTTTGGAAGGGAATGTATTGATGGAACAATGATCCTATGGAATGATGTTTTGAACGGGCACATTCCGTATAAAATTGAACAGAATTCTAATTTGAATAAGCTACTAAAAGCAATCCAGAAAGCAAACGGCAAATTGTTAGAAAAAAATGATGAGGAAAAAGCTGTTCATTCCTTAAGTAGGAATTATGTAGAAGCAAGAATTGACAATTTTAAACGTCTCTCAAAATCATTTAATAAAAGGGAGCCTTGTGGCGAGATTGATTTGCTTTGTGTGAATCCAACAAAAAAAATTGTTTTTGTCTTTGACTGTAAAAGTTTGACGAAAATACCTGGCATATACCAGGTCAAAAGAAATATAGAAGAATTTTTTTTCGGGAAAGATTCATATTTAAAAAAACTAAAGAGAAAAACAGAATTTATTGAGAAAAATTTAGTAACGATCTTGGAACATTTTGGATTGGTGGAAATTGCGAATTGGGAAGTTAAGGGTGGGTTTGTTGTAACCAAAGTTCATTTCGCAGCTTTTTATAAAGGTGACATGGTAGATTTTATCGATTTGGAAGAATTGAAAGGATTTATCTTATAATAAGATTTCAATACGTCAAGGAACATTTTGTATTGCGTCATATTAACTATAGACTTGAAGGAATATTTCGGTTTATGTTAGATTCGCGCTAAACAAGACGCGTGTTTCGATTCTCAAAAATTGCGAGAATATTGGAAATTTCACTTGTTTTTACCCAAGACAGATAATAGTGCAAGGACTGCTGCACCGCCCAATACCCATTTTATCCATTCCTCATTAGCGGGAGAATGTGATGAAAATTCTATTTTCTGATTTACTTTATCTATGGCGTAACCCAAATTGGTTCTATCAAAAAATATGACGTTATCTTTGGGGATATTTTGAACATTAAGAGTATTTTCAACAACAAGGATACCAGGCACATTTCTTTGATTGGCGTATTGCCATTCGTTTAAAACTCTATTAGGAGTATGAGATTGATCGGTTATAACACCTAGAAACAGATCCGAGATCTCTATATTTTTTTGTGTTGTAAAATCTATTATTGGTGAATCAAAATTTTGGCTCGATGTAACAAGCATATCTTTCCGTTGAAGTTCAGTTGTTAATCTTGATACAACAAATCTATCTTTATCTGCTAGTGAATATGATATAAATGCTCTTCTCATTTATTTTTTTCTTTTAAATAGTCAGCATACTTTGGAAAATATCTTCCAATAATGACGCTATCGTTTTGGGTTTCGATATTTCTACAAAATTGTTCGCCTGTCCAAATCTCATATTTATACGAAAAGCGACATATACTATTTAGTCTTTCGAACATGCGGGTCAACTTCGCTGAAGGATCTTTCTTGCAAATCAGTAAATACCCGTCCGCTCCATATGAATGTATTAAAGTTGGAATACCATCTCCATCTAAATGACTGGGGGCGATGGCTTCCTCGTAGAATTTGCATTGGACGACCCATGTTCTTGTAAATTCGGTAATTCCATCAGTTACAATAATTTCAAGCAAAATGTCCTGTCCGTCGTCAGGGCCGGTCCCGGATTTTTTTACCGTAATATTAATTATGTCGCTGATCCTTTTCAACTCTTTTTCTCTCAAAAAAAATGCGTGTACCAATGCTTCGAAGTCCTTCCAATCTATAATTTCATCAAGGGATAGTCTCATTTTGGTTTATAATAGAGTTCATTGCTGTAAATTTACAATTTTTTAAAGAATAGTTGAGAAAATCAATTCGATTGCATTAATTGTTGAAAATGGCAGAACGTTTCTAAATTATTTGAAATAATTCAATATCTTCTTTTGATAAATAAGTTCTTCAAAAGGTTGCGAACTAAACGGTGATTTACAAAGGTCGGCATTGCAATTTAAGGCTATAATCGGATAAATCTTTTGGGCGGTCTATCATTATGATTCCCCATCGTTTATTTTTATCATATTTTACGATAAGAAGGTAAGACTTGAATATGGGAAAGGTTTGAGGAGGTTAACAATAAGGTACGTATTTTCAAAATTGCTCTATAACTAATAAACTAGCATTCTAGCAGCTTGTTCAAAAGAATCACTCGATATTCCTATACTTTTAAATACTGCTGATATTAAAAGAAGTTTTAAATTTTCCGTTAAATCAAATAATTCCTTTCCTTTTAAGGATTTATTTTTTAGTTTCTTATTGAAATGAGTATAATAGTTCCTAGAATCCCTCGCTTGTTTACAAAGAGTAGCTGTATTTGTAACTCTTTCGTTAAAATATTGAAAGGAATAGACTCTAACCAGTTCTTCTAACCTTTCCTTTAGACTTGGCTCGTTCGCAAATTGCAATTTGTCATTTAACCATTTACCCTCAAATGGAAGTTGTTCAGTACTACATAACTTTTTCAAACGGTTGGCAAATTCTTTTTTAGGAATAAGTTCATTAGGAAAACTTTGTCTATGAAAAGTTTCTAAGGCTCTTGTCATGTCCATAAATTTTTCAGTTGTGAATTCGTATTTATTAACAAAGGATAATAATAGCAATTTAATGACTGGTTCTAGTTCTTTTGATTTTGCAAACCAATTTGTGATAATTGATCCGAATTGTTCGGCGATACTTTCGAATTTTATCAGATGCTGGTATAATTTTTTGATTTTATAGTCCGGGTTATAAAATGAATTTTGGTAAATACATTTTATAGGTTTTATTGTTAGTTTTTTTAAATTATCAAGAATAAACTTATCAATGATATCATTACTAGAAAAGAAAATCGTCAGAGGGTAACTCTGCTCATAAGTGCAAAGAGTTATAAATCCCAAAAAGGTAAAAATATCGGACAATATATCTCTGAATATTTTTTTTAAAGTATATTGAAAAGTGACTTTGCAGGTTTGATCTAGTTGAATATTATAAAAAGCATTAAGATATCTACCACTTAGATCAAATTCTATTTTAGCTTCGCATCCTTCGTAGCATTTGAAATTGATGTTTTTTGGCTTAACATATTCAAAAGAATGGGTAGGAGGCTCACCTTCTTTGCTTAAGCCATCAAAACCGGTCCATTCGATCAAATTAAAAAGAGAGAAACTAACGGAACTAAATTGTAGTTCATTAAGATTTTGGAATTGATGACCAACAAAAATGAAGGATGGTGCATAAGCAGAAACAACAATTCCGGTCTCATTGGATGAGCCACCTGAACTATAATGAGTATCATATAAGGTAACCCAACCATCTTTTGTCTTCCCTAAAATAATTTCATGGCTAATAGGACCAAAACGATGGTCAAATTTTCCAAAAATTTCAAGCTTTGCCCCGTTCAATGGATCATAAGTCAAGGTACCAGTAAAACTTTCGGAACCACCCGGTAAACTCCATTCTCCTTTAAATATTTCTTCCTGAATCATAATCGCTAATTCTGTTTATTTTATAGAATTATTGCAATGCCAACATTGTAATTAGCAATCATTACTACGCTATCTACAAATGAGATTAGTTGGATCTAATTTGTGTAAATTTATACACTCCAATTTGTTGCAGTAAGGTTGGCTGTTCTATTTGTATTTGCGCTCGCCAATTGCAAATATACGAGCAAGACCTTTTGCTATGTATTTGGCGGATATCTATAAAAACACTTGCTGCTCTTTTAGCCATTAGAGTTTTTCGCCAATTTTCATAGTCGTCGTCTTCAAGGTGCCCATAGACGGGTAAAGTATCAAAGATTCTAATATAAAGAGAACATGTCTGCCTTAGAAAATTTATAGTCATAGTGTATTCGTCGAGAAATAATTTACGCCCGATGAAAGTCAATTTATTTTTAAAATGTGAAACATGATCGGGAAGCTGGTGAAGGAATAATTGCCTGACAGTTGATTCAATTTCCATGTAGGCAGAAATTAATTCCTCAACTGTATCTAGTCCCTCAATTTTGAACGGATAATTTAACGGGCTATTGTCTTTAATTGGCCGTCCTAAATAATATCTTCCTCCATTATCAATTTTAAGTTCATCGTTAGAATGAGATAATAATTTTAGATTCAGTTCGGTTTTCCAGGAGCCATCAGGGGGCTGCTTTTCCCCGCGAATAAAAGCCCAAAGTATGAAATCGATAATCTGTAGTCCAGGATTTATTTTTTTGTCTGTGAGAATGTCAATATTAGTGAAGTAAGTTAAAAATGTTGGCGACTTGCAGACATGCCATTCTACATCATTTGACCATTTTTCAAGCCATTGAATTGCGAACTCCTTTGAGAACCCCTTTCTATTTTCTATGATCAAATTAACCCCATCAAACTTATTGTTAAAAAATTCAAGAATTGATATTCCAAGAGTTAAGCGAATATTTTCTTCTAAAAATAATTTTTTTCCATTATTTTTTTCTTTAGTTCCATTTTCAAAGTAATGATAATGAAATGTCCCTGAAACATGTTTTTTTATTGATTCGCACAAATGCTTATGGCTAGTATTGGAGTCTTCTGACGCGTGAAAATATCCTCTGTTCAGAGTTCTTTGATCGTTTTTATTCCTACGTGAATCTTTGGATAAGTTCAAAAGCGCTTCATCAATTATATTTTGCCCAAGTTCCTTTTCAGACAAAAAAAGGCCACATCCAACCATTGCACTTGATGTCGTTCCACTTTTTCTGAATTCAGTTTCATCGGCGTAGGAGAATATTTTCATATAAAATTATAAAGAAATTGGGTCATGTATATTTTGAAACCTGATTTTTTGAATAGGTTAAAGAATATTGTAATCAATTTTTTCAAACCTATCTGCTTCTTCTTTTAATTTAGACCAATCAAAATCGTATTTTTCGGCATCTTGCCAGTTTGTTGGAAACTCAATTTTCAAATAATTCCCAATTCCAAATTGTCCAGCGAAATAACTATCACCACCTGTACTTAGGAAAGTCGATCCAGTCGTAAAACCTTCACAATTAAATTGAGAAGATAATAAAACAAATAATCCGCAAAATGCAGTTATTAAATTTTCAAAATTCGCAATTTCAAACTTATTGTTTCTATCATGCTTAGTTTCATTGTATGCTTGATACCAGGACAACGATCCATTATGTGCCCAATTTGCAAATGGTGCATATCGATTCATCGCTCCTCTCCAAAATGGGAATTCTGCGACATAGCTGTCAAGATGATGAGTTTTGTTAACCTTTATGTAATCGTTTATTTTCCAGTAATCCTCTGTCCTGGGTTGTCCTGCTTTTGAACCCGACTTAAAATATGGCGTATATATATTTTCTCTCAGGATCGCTTTAAAATTGGCTTCAACTTCAATACACGTACGCATTAATAATTCATGTATTCTAAATGAAAAAGCTTTTAGATTTATATCTGCAGGTTCAATAAAATCGAATAAGTTTTTAACATCTTCTTGTAAAAGTAAAAATGCTCTTGTATAATGATGGGGAGATTCTGCATATTCTTTGTCGACTATAAAAGCCCATCCGCTATAGCCCGAATTGAACCCATTTATAAATTCTCTATAATTTCTATGGTAAGGCTTTGTCAATCCCATAATAAAATAAATTAAAGATTTTTAATGTTGAGCTCTCTCATTATAAGTGCTACTAACTTTTGTTAGCAAAGCCAGGATAATTGAAAATAATGTAAACAGGCAAATCCAATTGAATGATGTCATCGGCAAAGAGAATTGATAATCCTGGATTTTAAGGGCTGGATTTCCTGTGGTCGACCAAATCGAAAATGAACTAGCGTTTAGTAAACACAATTGATTTGCCTGCGCACAAAACTATCATAAAAGGGGGAAAGCGTTTTTTTAATATTTTCCAAAATTGTTTATTTTTTCTATTTATAGTATTTATGCTAATTGTAAATAGTGCTGATAGGTAAATAGAATGGATAGCGGATTTGTTGAAATTATTTTGATACAATTTGATATAATTTGTATCTTAGTTAAGTAAACAAGTTCTTCAAAAGTTTGCGAACTAAACGGTGAGCTAGAGGCGACGTCAGTTGCAACTTTATGGTATATAAATATATAAATCTTTTGGGTGCGCATTGTCTACCCGACAAAGTTGAAAATCAGATCCAGGTTCGAATCCTGTGAATTGAGAGATGATCTGGAATGATTTAAACTCGTAAGAGATTGATTTGGAAGGATTAATGAAGATTTAGTTCTTCCTGTCTTCCCGACACACACAACAGCAAAGCCTCCGTAAAACGGAGGCTTTTGTCATTCGAAACATAAAGGAGCGAAGCGAACTTTACGAACAAGAAAGGCAAGGAACGAAGCTTTTCGAAGTTCACCCGACCTTACTCGGGAGGCGCTGTACAGCTGACAATAGAGCCCGAAGGGCTTTGCCAGTCGTTTGTGGCCTCTATTTTGTCGTTGCCGGGTGTGGCACCTTTATTATTTATGCTTTTTATATAAATATGTTCTAAGTATTATTTAAAAACATATTCAAGGCATCCTCGCTTAATAGTTTTTCAATAAGCCAATGATGTCCAAATGGATCTTTTATCTCTCCCTGCCGATAACCATAATCATAATCGATAACCGGCGACTGCACAGTGGCCACTGTAGTTACTGCTTTTGCAACTACCGCATGCACATCATCTACGCTCAAGCCGATTGTTACCGTTGTGCAGTCTGCTTTATCCGGGCTTAGTTTTTTGCCAACTTTACTTTCTTCATGAAGACGGAAAACAACTCCGTTGATAGAAAATGCCGCTACATGAACTGAGCCACCTGGGTTGTTAATCCGCCACAATTCTATGGCCCCAAATGCTTTTTTATAAAATTCAATATCCGTTACACAGCTGCCAATTGATAGCACAGGTACAAATGTGGTTTTCGATTCCATTTATTTGATCCTCCATTTTTCATGATTCGCTACTTTATTTACCGATCATTTAACCCTTTTCCCTTAAGAATTTGCTGCATACATTTTTCAACCCTTGACTCCCGGGTTTTGGATTGTTTGGGTGCAGAAAAATAAAGTGTGTATGCTCTTTGCCGTCCTGGCGTCAATGCATCAAAAGCGGCTTTCAAGGCAGGCATTTTATCTAATTTCTTTTGAAATTCTTCGGGAATGATGAATTCTGCAGTCTTTTTGAAATTCACTTTCAAACCAGCTTTTTCCACTTCAATGGCTTCATAGATATAAGTTTTCAAGATGGTTTTCAGCTTAACTATTTCCCGAACATTGGTGAACCGGATCTGGCGCGCCGCCTGCACATTCTTCGTTTGCTGGATTAGAATACCATTGGGGTCATGTAATAAGGCACCTTTGAAAAACAAAAGCGCACAATACTCTTTAAACACATGTATTAAAACTATATTATTTTTCTGAAAGATGTAACAAGGAACACCCCACTTCAATTCTTCGGTCAGCCCACAGTCAAGAACGATCATTCTCAATTTCTCCAATTCTTCCTGCCACTTTTTGGCTTTGCTAAAATAAAAATCAACCTTGGGATTTACTGCACTCTTTGCCATAGTATGTTTTTTTGTCCAAAATTCAGACCGTTAGCGAGCCACGGAATCCCCGGGCGGCATAATAAGATTCTGCACCGTTGTGATATACGAAGACATTGCCGTAGCGGTAATCAGCAAAGAGGGCACCACCGAGTTTTCTGATATCAGAGGGTGTCATTATCCAGCTCGATGTTTTCGTATCGAAGTTTCCAAGTTTCTGCAGCTCCCGATATTGTTTTTCCGTTAAAAGCTCAATGCTCATGGCAGTGGCCATATCAATAGCGTTATTTTCTGGTTTATGTTCTTTTCTGGATTCCAGCGCTTTACGGTCGTAACAAAGACTTCTGCGGCCCTTGGGACTTTCTACTGAACAATCAAAAAAAATGTATTCGCCCGTCTTTTTATCATGACCTACAACATCGGGTTCGCCCCCGGTTCTTTCCATTTCACTGAGCGGCCAGAGTTTTTCGGTATTAGCTTCCAGCTTTGCTTGCACTTTAGCCCATTCAAAACCTTTATGGCGGTCCATGCTTTTCTCAAAACGGGTTTTTAATGTGTTGAGTAGTTCTTCACATTGTTTTGGTGACAATTCCTTTTTCATTTCAATTATTGATTAGCTAAAATGACTCGTCTATCAGCAGGTCTGAAATACCAAGATACAACAGTCAGGATTAACAATAATAATGAGGGAAATATTTCATTCATGGTACCCGATGCGATATGTGAAAATGCAGCACCCGACATGGCAAAGAAAAAGCCTGCATAAGCCCATTCCTTTAGTAAAGGAAACCTGGGAATAAGCACTGCTATAACCCCCAAAATTTTCCAAACACCTAAAATTGTTATAAAATAAATAGGGTAGCCCAAATGCGTAATACTATTTACTCCTCCTGCTCCCGTTTTCCCTTTGAATAACTGAACTGCTCCAGTTGATAGCATTCCTAATGCAAGCCAAATGGTAGCAATCCAGTAGATAATTTTATTTCTCTTTGTCATGGTGTGTTATTTTGATTTGCCCACGATATCTTGCAATCTGTTATGTGCCATGTTTATGCCCTGAGCAAAGGGTAGCTGTAGTACCTGGTCTCTTTGCGCACCCGATTCATATATTACGTGCATATGGAGTCTGCTGGTATGGTCAGTGAGTTTTTCGAATTCATTGAATTCAAGCTGAACGCCAAAGGGCGTATTTTCCATTTCAAATGTTCGGGTGATCTTTTGGTTCGGGCTAAACTCATGAATTACGCCGCTGGCCTGAAATACCACGTTTCCTTTGGCATCGGCTGTTTCAAATTGATAACTGCCGTGCTTTTTACTTTCAAGTTTCAGCACTTTCGTTCCCATCCATTGCTCAACAAGGTCAGGATCTGTATATGCTTTAAAAAGTAAGTCCAATGGCAAATCAAATTCCCTTGTGATCACCAATTCCTGCTGGCCGTTTTCGGCACTGATTTTTGTTTTTTGTTCCATGTTATTCTATTTTTTTGATTGGTATTTTTTCATTATGGCTTCCAATTTATTAAATCGGTCATCCCACATTTTCCGGAATGGTTCAATAAAGTCGGCTACTTCTTTCATTTTTTTTGCATTGATGTGATAGTAGATTTCCCTGCCGTTTTGTTTTTGTTCAAGCAATTCGCACTCGGTGAGTATTTGCAGGTGTTTTGAAACTGTCGGTCTTGCTGTGTCAAAGTTTGAGGCTATTGCACCCGCTGTCATGGATTGTGAGGCTACCAATAGAAGTATAGCCCTTCTTGTCGGTTCTGCTATGGCTTGAAATACATCTCGTCTTAAATTCATTGCGTAGTTATTTGACTACAAATATACGTGTAGTTATTTAACTACGCAAATTTTTTTGAGAAAATCTCCCAGAATAGCAAAATGAGTCAGCGGAAAATCTATTGGCCCTTGATGGTATTATTCAGGATGATTGCGCATCCGTTGTATGTTTGGCCTTTGTAGAAGACGGTCATTTTATATTCATAAAGATGGTCACCAATGCCATCATGGCAAAACCTTGAATAGATGGATATTCTGAATGTAGCGCCGGCCTCCGTGACAATGGAATAGACCGTGCTGTCCCGGGTGATCACCGGCTTTTCGATGGGGACGATGACCGGCTTGGCAGTTGTAGCCAGCTTGAACAGTATAAATTTTTCATTGTCGATCTCAACGCTCCAGTAAGGGTCAGTACCATTTCCTATGATATCGACCCCTTCCGACTTACGTTTTCTCCAGGACATATTTTCAGGCGCCGTATTTTTCTTAAATAGCGCGTATTGTTTCGACAGTGAATCTGGGATACGGGCCCCATTATTTTCAATATTGATCAGACTATCTTTGGATAACCTGTATTCAGACACCACTTTATCATTCAGGTTGAGCAAGAATTTTCCTTTACTCTTTTCCCAGGTGCCTTCCGTTCTTTTTGCCAGCGTTCCTTTTCCCCAGTTTAGCTCTTCCATTATGAAGCGGTAGTCATCGGAAAACAGGATAGTGCGCTGAATGCCTTCGCAATTTTTACAGGGAACCATGCCCTGATAAAAGCCCAGGGGTATCGTGTCAAAACTGTTGGCATTTATAATCGAGTCTTTAACCACAACCATAGTGTCGGTAACCACTTTCACAGATGAACCAGGTTTGCCCAGTTGATTTGTGGTTACGTAATACCAGATGATACCTCCCAGGATAATTACGATCAGCAGGAATACAATGGCTTTCATAAAAGGAAGATTTAGCTTAATTGATAATTGCTAAAGATGCACCCTTTCTACCTGGAATTTGTTATTTCACTTTGGGTTTAATTTATAGATTTCACATATTTTCCTTCCTCCTTCACCATCTTTGTAACTGGCAGCCTGGTTTCAGCAAAAAAAGGGATTTATTTCTGATCGGGTAATTGTGTTTGGCCCATGTACGCAAATTCCCTGGCCTTAGCTTTCGTTTGCTGGACTTCTTCCTTTGAATTAGTGTCCAATGCAATTGATACTTTTATAGAAGTCTTTGCATCTGAAGAATAAAACCCGCTACCAGAGCGGGTTTTATTCTTCAGAGAACATTGGATAACCTACATTTTAAGAAAACCGAAAAGACCATGGCTCTCATCCATGGGCCCTGCGGTGAAATAAAGTTTATTGGGATCGGCCAGTGTGGCCTCATTGTTTGGGAAATCAAGTGCCCATAGTCCGGCGATAGTGATGGGGTAGCCGTTATTCTGTAGTTGTCCGTTGAAGACACCGGTAGAATCATACACATTGATCCGGCCGTCACCGAAATTCCCGATCAGTATCGAGTGACGGGGCAAGCCGAACCCTGCGGGTACCTGCGCCAGTCCCCAGGGAGAATTCAGCAAACCCTGAGACGCAAATCGTTTTACAAGTGTCCCATCCGGGTTGAAGACATCCACATACCCATTTCCAGCGCCGGCCTGGTCATCCGTGTTATCCGGCCCTTTCAGTTTGGCATAGGTTACATAGAGTTTCCCCCCGATATTCTGAATATTGAATGGGCCAAAACCAGCAGGTATGCCCGGATCGGCAAATGGTCGGGTACTGATATACACAAAATTTTTATCGAATACATCGATCTTCCCCCCTTTGAAATTTGCCGCATACAAGAAATTGCCGCTCCCATCATTTGCAAGGGCAACCCCTTTGTATACTGCATCAGAAGAAGATCGGTCCGCAACCGTAATGGTCGAGTCGCCAGCTCCCCATGCCGATACGGTCCCATCTTCGTTTACGAAGATAAATTTGGCGATTTTCTGATTGGAGGGAATAACAAAATCGGTCGTGCCGTTAAAAACGACCCCCGTTGGGGAACCTCCGAAATGAGTACCCTGAGATGGGATAGCGACAGGCCCTAACACGGTTTTGCCAGTGGAATCATAAACAGTAGTGGCCCCTGCATGATTGGCAGAGATCCATACGATGCCAGCGGGGTTCACTGCTATGCCCCAGGCATTAAGAAGCGGCGGGTCGATCCTTGCAGCGCCATAGCCAATTGCCACGTCCGTTACAAGATCGGTCTCCTGATAGGTCCCCGGAATCAATGGCGCAGCTGTCGTATTATAGTCCTTATGACATCCGGCGCCTGCCATAAGCAATGCGAGTAAAAAAACATTAGTTTTCATGGAAATATTTTTATATTTTATGTAGTGTATAAAACGAAGGGGAATAATCACTCGTTGCTTACCAAGTCGTGGAAGCCTGGCATTTTACATTAACTGGCTGATCGGCTACATCAAGCAGCGGTATTTCATGATCTTCTCTCAAAGATTAAAAACCAGTAATGCCTTTATAAAATTCAGATCATGAAAAGAAAATTTCTCAAGCCTTTTCTTATGGGGCTGCTCAGCTTTGCCTTACATGATAACACTTATGCCCAGACAGAAAGCTCTCCTCCAAGGGTAGAGATCCCGAATACCCAGCTATTGACTTTTACCTCTTCCCAAGTGGGTCAGGAGTACCAACTTTATATAAATCTGCCTGGTAACTATCTACGCGATACGGGCAAAACCTTTCCTGTGGTGTACCTGTTAGATGGGCAATATGATTTCCCTTTTCTTACCGGTATTTATGGCGGACAATATTATGATGGCTTTTTACCACCGTTTATCATCGTGGGTATTGCCTGGGGAGGAAAGGATCCCGATGTGGGCACGCTCAGGGCAAAAGATTTTACGCCCACTCATATAGAGCAGATGCCGCAGTCTGGCGGTGGTCCGAAGTTTTTAGCCTTTATAAAAAAAGAGCTGATCCCTTTTATAAGCTCGAGGTATCGGGTAACCGAAGATCGCACGCTTATTGGCAGTTCCTTAGGCGGATTATTTACGCTTTATACGCTTTTTAATGATCCATCCTTGTTCCAGCGTTATATACTGACCAGCCCTTCCTTAGCATGGGATAACTGGATCCTCCGGACCTATGAAAAAAAGTACGAAGACAACGGTTCCTCTACTCCCGTCCGGCTTTTTATGGGGATTGGAGGACTGGAGTCCAACGTTCCCGATTTTAAGCAATTTGTGGAGCGTTTAAAGGAAAAGAAGGTCAAAGGTCTGGAATTCCATGAGTTGATCATAGAGAATAGGGGACATTCCGGCTCCAAGCCGGAGGGATTCGCCAGAGGGCTGCAGTGGGTATTTGAAAGGCCTGCTTTACAGTTCGCGCCTGCGATCTTAGACCGGTATGCTGGTGCTTATCAGCTCGGATCGGATACGGTGTATCTGTCAAAAGAAGCGGGCAAACTTATCGCCAAAGCACCTGGTGATACAAAATTGATCCTTGAGGCGGAGTCCGAAAAAGACTTCTATGTAAAAGGGGTATTTATCAAAGTCCACTTTAAGATGGACGATGCGGGTAAGGTATCCGGTTTCCAGCTCGAACAATATGAAGGGGGTGTATTCTTGAAGAAAATAAATTAAGCAATGCGTTGAGTGTTAATTCAACGGGATCCCAAACCAGGTATATTTCGTGAACATCGACTTGCGGCCGGACTTCCCTTTGGAGAAATATTTCTTCAGCCATTCCTGCTGTTCATCGATGCGGGCCTTCAGATCGGTGATCTGCTTGCGGAAAGAGGCAATGAGCGCACTGGTATTAAGATCGGCGCCTTTGATCTGATCCAGCTTAGAGGAGGCCTCTGTCAGCGGCCTGTCGGATGCATCCAGCATGGCCTGGATCTCCGGGTCTGGCTTCATGGGCTGGAATTGCTTGTTATGATAGTCGATGAATGCATTGAAGCTGGATATGCTCTTGTTAAAATCCCCCAGCGCCGAATTGTACCGGGATACGATACTGCTCTGTCTTTCTGTCTCGATCTCCCGGCGCAGGTGCTGCAGCCTGTCAAAGATCATTGAGTTCTTTACGCCATTCTTTTCAATTCTGTCGGCCTCGGCCTGCCAGGCTTCCGGTTCACTGAGCTTTTCAAATGCCGAAATAGAATCGGAATAGTTAAAAAGTGGCTTTGTCTTATTTTGCTCGGTTTTCCCCTCATAGAATTCCTGGTTGCTTACCGGATAGCTTAGAAATTGCCAGAGATAATCGAAGGGCATATGTGTGCGGACGAAAACGGAGGGCCGCACCTGGAAATAATCGTTGTTGATCTTTGTAAAGAACTTTCCATTGCTGACATAGCCAGAACCCCAGGTGGGATCGAAGAGGAACCATGCCGTGTCGATAAAGGCGGCACACCAGGCATGTGGAATATAGTCGGCAAAACCGTTTTGCTTTGTATAGCCCTCCACCGTAAACGTTCTGACGCCTGCCCTCGAGCAAATATCCGTGAACAGCGCTGCATAGTTCTCGCAGATCCCTTTTCTCGTTCTCAGGGGTTTGGCGATCTTTTCCTCCTTCTTTTCGTAAAAATTGATGGCGAACATATTCGCGATATCATACTGGATATTGGTAGCAATCCAGATAAAGGCCGCCCTGGCTTTATCGCTGTTCCGGCTGAAATTCGCATTTATGTAGGCGGCGATCCCTTCTGTCGTGGTGGTCGATGTGTCCGGGACCTGGAGAGCCTTTTTATCGATATCCGCATATCCATCAATGATCTTTTGCGGTGCGACAGGTTTTTGGGCGTGGGCTCTGGCTGACGTTGGAGATTTAGATTGGGCGACGGCTGGCATGGGCAGCATGAATTGGGACAGACAAATCAGGACAAACAAGGATCTTAATAGGTGCATGGGAAAGAATTTGGCTTCCAGGGCAAACAATATCTTTTATTTGGTGGACGGACGAACGTATTCATATTGAACGGCCAACCATTCGTTTGAATGGTAATTTTAATCTCCCGGGCCACGCTCAGCCAATAACGCATGATCCAGCTGAATGGCTAAGGAATCCGCCTTTTGGTAGAGGTACAGCAGGTCCTTCCTGTTCCCAACCCGTAAAATGATATTATTGCTGAATTCAATATTTTTTGACCAATCGGTCGCATTCGCCCCGGGTGCCGGCTGTTGATTCCCCCGATCATCCAGCCTGAACTGTTTGAGAAAATAGGCGCCGGAAATGATAATGGTCGCCTGTTGTTCTGCGTCCTGATTTTCTCTGATATACTGCGTCTGATTATAATAAGCGAATAACAGATTCTTCAATTGGATATCCTCCAGCAAACGAAGGTTGCCCGAACTTTTCAGATCGGAAAATGTGGCGTCGTTCGAGATGAATTTGGGACGCTCTACGATGGCCCGCACATCCGAATCGATCTGACTGGATGTAATCGGTTTATTAACCGGATCCCTGACATATGCAAGCAGCTCATTGCCGCGATCCAGTAATTTTTGCGTGCCGGCCGTTACATAGTTCAGCGATTGCAGATCAAGTTCGATATCGGCCCTTAAATTCTTACGATAGATCTGTTCCAGGTGTTTGTCCTTATTGCTATCCCGCCATTCTTCGAGCGCCAGGGTAATGGAAATACCCAGGATGATCACAAAGATCTCGATAAGATAAGCCGGCCACATCTCTTTTATCAGGCTGCCTATCTTATGTTTTTTAGGACTGGAGGGCGGCAGGGCCCCTTCCAGGTTTTCAACTGGTGGCGTTGATTCATTTTCTTTGATGGTTTCTTCCATAAGTCTTAGCCAGGACATTTTTATCGGTTCAGGTGTTTAATCCCTTGTTTAAAGGACTTAAACTTACAAATTGCCCGATCCCCAGCCAAAAAAGGTTCGGATTTTGCAGAGAATCAAAACCGCTATAGCCCATTACGGTGACAGCAGTAGTTCATCATTTACCGAGATGCTGCCTTTCCCTTTATATAAAAGGTTTTGCCCGAATAAGATCTTATTCTCCCGCTTCCGGTATCCGTTGAGCGTCTGCAGCGGCTCTTTCCCTTTTTCTGCGGTGAACTGATCTGTCGTGGTGATCACACAGCGTGCGCAGAGCTTTACACCAAAGAAAGAAATACCCGAGATCCGAAAATGCTCCATGCTGTCTTCCTGATAGGGCTTCCCTCCCGTGAATACGATGTTGGGACGGAAGCGGTCCATCGGAAGGGGTGCAGGAAGCCGTTTGTTGAGGTCATCCAGAGAAGCCTGCCCGATCACGAGCAGTGGAAAGGCATCCGAAAAACTGGTGACCTCCTGCCCGTGGGCAAAACGATCATCCACCAGCCTCCGGCTGGAATCGGGCATATACACCAGCCTGCAAGGGAAAGACAACATTTGGGAGAACCATTCGTCGGCCCGGCCGTTTACCCACCTGGCGCTGCATACATCCTCAAAGACGGTGACCGTGCAGGGTTCACCCATGTCCCCGAACGGGATCGGTAAGGATGGATGATCATGATGCTTGTGACGGATCGTCAGCCCTTGCCGGGTAAGCTCAGTCTGCAGGAGGGCCATCCGGGGCAGTTCCCGCTGGGTGAGACATCGGTTGTTCTCATCCACCAGCATCCACCTCCTGTCATGTTCGAACCCTCTGTCCGTAAGCGCGGCAGATGCGATGGAAATGCCGCCAAGCGACTTCACAGGATAAATATACAGTTCACTGACCGTGAGCATCGCAGATGATTTTGCTGTTCATGGGCAAATTTACCCTGAACGGCTATCTTTGCAAAAAAAAGACAATGATAGCATTCTTAGGCATGGGCCTCTTAGGGTCGAATTTTGTCAGGGCTTTGCTCAATAAAGGGGCCCAGGTGCAGGTATGGAACAGGACGGCGTCAAAGGCGGAGGCGCTGGAAAAATATGGGGCAACTGCTTTTGCCCATGTTGCGGATGCCGTCAAAGGCGCGGATCTCATCCATCTCACGTTGAAAGACGATGCTGCGGTGAATGAGGTCCTTGCACAGGCCCTCTCAGGATTAAAACCCGGCGCCATCATCATAGATCACACTACTACATCTGCCTCCGGGGCAATACAAAGAACAAAGGAATGGAAAGACCGTGGCTTCACCTATCAGCACGCGCCGGTTTTCATGGGGCCGCAAAATGCACTGGACAGCACGGGTAATATGCTGGTGTCCGGTGATCAGGCCATTATCGGCAAGCTACAGACCGATCTGTCGAAAATGACGGGCAAGCTGATCAATTTTGGTACCGAGCCAGGTAAGGCCGCTGGAATGAAATTGATCGGCAATCTCTTTCTCGTGGCTTTTACAACGGGGATCGCAGATACGCTGTCCCTGGCCAAGGCATTGAATATCCCGGTCAGCGATGTTGCCACCTTATTCGATTCCTGGAACCCCGGCGCCATGCTGCCCGCCAGGCTGCAAAGAATAGCGGGTGGCAAATATGACCAGCCGTCCTGGGAATTGAACATGGCAAGGAAGGATGTCGGATTGTTCATGGACGCGGCGCGACAGGGAGGAACAAAATTAGCCGTGATCCCCGCCATTGCTGCGGAAATGGACCGCTGGATAGAAAAAGGCCATGGTGGCGATGACTGGACGGTGATCGGCAAGGATGCGGTGTCGTGAATTGCGGAAACAGATATCAGGAGAGTCGGCAAAGCTGAGCGATTGACTTTGCTCACTCCGATTTCAGGCTCTTCACCGGATTAGCCATCGCCGCACCTATCGCCTGAAAAGAGATCGTGAACATGGCGATAAAAATGGCCAATGCCCCTGCAATCGCCAGCATCCACCAACTGACGCCGATCCTGTAGGCAAAGCCCTGTAGCCACCTGTCCATCGCCCACCATGCAAGGGGCGCCGCGATCACAAATGCGATGGCTACCAATCTCAGAAAATCTTTGGAGAGCAGCCGCACGATACTGCCAACACTGGCGCCCAGCACCTTCCGGATGCCTATTTCCTTATTCCTTTGCCCGGCGCTGAAGGCGGCGAGGCCGAAAAGACCAAGACAGGAAATAAGAATGGCTATGATCGTGAACGAATTGATGATCCGGGATAAGGTTATTTCCGTCTGGTATTGCCGCTGTACGACTTCATCCTGGAATGTATATTCAAAAGGCAGTGTGGGAAAGTTGCTGCGCCATATCGTCTGTAGCTTTTTCAGCAAGATACTGTAGTCTCTGCTGCTGGTGCTGACGATGACATTGGATTTTCCTTCGATCTGACCGGCTTTTACTTTCTGGTCCTCATACATGAGCATAAAGGAGTTGACCTCGTCATGCAATGAACTGAAGTTAAAGTCTTTCATGACGCCGGCTACTTCGACCCAGGTGACCGGTTCGCCGGGCGCCGTTTTCGGATATAATCTTGAGCCGGGCGCCGTTTCTGCATTTAATCCCAGTTTTTGGGCAAAGGTCTCGTTGATCAGTACTTTGCCGGAGTCGGCATCCCGGAAGTCCCGGCCGCTGATAAGCCGGATGCCATTTGCCCTGACAAAAAACTCATCCGTGAACATCATCTTCGCGTCCTTACCGGCGGCAGGATCCCCCGCTATCCGCGAATAGATCCAGTCGTTAGGAACGGACTGACCAAGAAAATTGTTGGCCCTGCTGACCACTTTTACTTCGGCCATCTGCCGCAGATCATTTATAAAGGCGGGTACCCGGTCCTGAATATCCCCGGTATAAAAAGAGAAGATGAGTTTCTGATTTTTGTCAAAGCCCAGGTCTTTATTTTTCATGTAATTCAGCTGGCTATATATGACAATGATGCCGGTGATGAGCACGATCGATAAAACGAACTGGAATACGACGAGCGACCGGCGTATTCCCGCCGCGGAAACAACGCTGGTAAGATTGCCCTTTATGACATTCAGCGTCCTGAATCCCGAAAGGTAGAAGGCCGGATAGCTGCCTGCAATAAGTCCCGTCAATAACATAAGCCCTGCAAGCACCAGCCAGAGCCTGTGATCCGATAAAAAGGATAAGCCGATATCCGTTTGCGTGATCCCGTTCAGAAAGGGCAGGGCAAGCGCGAGCAAGGGCAGCGCTACCCCTACGGACAAGGACGACATCAGCAAGGATTCGCTAAGGAACTGCCGGACCAGGTCCTTTCTCCCGGCGCCGATGACTTTTCTGACCCCAATTTCTTTTGCCCTTTTGGATGCCTGTGCCGTGCACAGGTTCATAAAATTGATACAGGCAATGAGCTGTATCAGGGCGCCGATCAACAACAACAAATAAAGGAAGGAGCTGCTCACCGAGTGTTCATCGTGGTTATAGCCCGATGTGGTATGGATGGCGGTCACCGGCTGCAGATGCAATGTCTTTTCCATCCCGAAGGCCTTTAGTTGCTGGGCGCCATATTTATCTAGAAAAGCGGGTAGCTTCTTTTCCAGGGCCGCCGGATTGGCCCGGGGGTTTAGCCTGACATAGGAAAAAGTAAAGTTGTCGCCGGCCCATGACTGGTCCTGAGCTGTATATTCACCCATGCCGCCGCTATTCATCGCCATGAAAAGGTTGGCGTGCAGATGTGATTTGCCCAGGCTTTCATCCACCACTGCGGTGACGGTGAAATCATGCTTGCCATAGGCGTTATCGATTGTGATCACTTTCCCGACGGGATCTTCGCCACCAAACAATTTAACGGCGACCGGCTCCAGCAACACGACGGTATAGGGCTGGATCAGCGCGGTCGAAGCCTTGCCTCCGAGGAAATGATAGGTGAACATATCGAAGAAGGTAGAGTCGGCATACGCCGCATCCGTTTCATAGAACGATCTGTCCTTATACTGCAGGAGATGCTGTCTGACGCCAAATTCACTGGTCCTTACGATCCTTGTAAATTGCTCCACTTCACCAAAGTCTTTCTTCATGGCCGGGGCGATGGCGGGTGAACAGGTGCCCACCTTTGCAGGATTGTTGCCAGGCGTTTTTCCAAGGAAGGTCACCCGGTAAATATCTTTTGCATCGGAGAAATGCTTGTCATAACTATACTGGTCGCTTACATACAGCACGATGTACAGGCAGCAGAGCGTTCCTGCAGCGAGACCTGTGATGTTCAGCAAGCTGAAGGTCTTGTTCTTTAAGAGGAAGCGGACGGCGGTTTTGAAATAGCTTTTGAGCATAGTTATGATTTGGCGCTTACTAAAGCTACCGATTTTTAGGGACCCGCAAAGCAGGCCAGTCGACAAAAGAATGTCGTAAATCTCCCTATAGAATGACGCATTTGCACCCTGTGTGTATTGCTTAGTCAGGCTATGTTTGCAGCATAAACAATCGTTCAAATGAAAAAGTCAATATCGGCGACCGTAATTATCTTTGGCATCCTCACATCGGGCGGCGCTTTCGCACAGGGGCAGGCTACTACTCCTGCTTCCTCGCCGGGATCAACAGGCACGTCCATCACACCCGTGAAGTCAGGCTATGCCCCCGTCAACGGGCTGAAGCTATATTATGAGATCTATGGAAAAGGCGAACCGCTGGTCCTGCTGCACGGGGGACTTGGTGTGATCAATATGTTTGGTCCCGTTCTTCAGGAGCTTGCTTCCAAAAGACAGGTCATTGGCGTGGAATTACAGGGACATGGCCACACGGCCGATATAGACCGGCCCATGAGCTTCGAAGCTATGGCGGATGATATTGCCGCACTGTTAAAACATCTCGGCATTCCAAAAGCGGATATCATGGGATACTCTCTCGGCGGAGGCACGGCCCTTCAGATGGCGTTCCGGCATCCGGATATGGTCCGGAAACTGGTCGTCGTCTCCTTCCCCTTTGCGCATAGCGGCTGGTTTGCCGGGACGATCGATCAGGCCGCTCACATGGGGCCCGCATCCGCCGAAGCGATGAAGCAAACACCCATATATAAGGTCTATCTCGCAGCAGCGCCAAGACCCGAAGATTGGACGAAGCTGAATACTAAGCTGGGCCAGCTGCTCGGTAAGGATTATGACTACAGTGCGGAGGTCAGAAAGCTAAAGATCCCGACCTTGCTGGTCATTGGCGATGCGGACGCCGTTCATATCCCGGCTGCCGTCGAATTCTTTGGATTGCTTGGCGGCGGGCAGCGAGACGGCGGCTGGGATGGTTCCGGACGCTCCAATTCCAGACTGGCCATTCTGCCCGGCCAGACTCATTATGCTATTTTTATGTCTCCGGCGTTGTCACATGCCGCGCTCCCTTTTCTCGAAGAGCCCATGCCTGCGATTAAATAAACTGCGAAAAATTCCAATATCGGGAATTTCGCCGATCTGCCCAGCTGATTTAATTTGCAGGCATGAAATTATTTTTTATCCTTCTTGCCGTCCTGCCGGTAATTGGCCTGCAGGCGCAGCAAACCTCTACCGATACGACCTGGAAGAGGTGGTCGCCTTTGTAAAAAAGATCAGGAATCACTGTTTAAGGTGAGAGATGCTAATCATGCAGTATCTAATTTGTCGCTTATTTTCCAGGACACTTAATAACGACAACGCATGAAAAAAATACTACTCACTATCTGCCTCTTTTGCAGCCTTGCAACGGCCCAAGCACAGACCTGCCCTGACATTCAGGGACTTATGCCAATAGTGGTGCGTCTCGGGATCGGTGCATTTGGCCCGGAGAGCGCCTATCCGACCATACCTCTGTACTGGAACCGTTTTTATAAATTAAATGAACTGACAGGAGTCATTGAACCCACGGGCTGTACCTTTACCGGTGATCCCAATCTCCATGAAGTCGCCACCTGCGTCTGTTACCTGACCGGCTCCTATTTTAGAAAGGTCTCGGACCTCTGTGATCTGACTCCCTGCGGAGGTGACGCATCTTTAACCCAATTGCCGATCACGAATAATAATGATCCCAACAGCAATTGGTCGCAGGGGGCGACCTGGGTGGGCGGTCAGGTTCCCAATATGTCTTCCTCCCTTTCGGTCGTCATCACCAAGTCTACACAGATCGATGCAGACCTCAGCTTTCCGGCAAACCAATGGCTCATCCTTACGGCAGGCAGCAGCTCCATCCTTGCCGGGAATACGGTGACCGATAATTCGGTGATCCAGGTCTATCAGGCGGCGCAGCTGGAAAATTTCGGCACGCTGAAGGGATCGGGACAAATAACAGGCTCCCTGCTCAACAGCGGCACGCTCGCTCCCGGAAATTCTCCTGGAAAATTTACGATCGTGGGTAACTATACGGCAAGCAGCGCCGCAGTCCATCAGATGGAAATAGCCTCTGCCGCTCTGTATGACACGATCAGCGTGGTCAGCGATCCATCTACCCCTGTCCCCAGTGGTAATGCGGCTCTGAACGGGGTCCTTCAGGTCAGCCTGATCAATGGGTTTGTTCCTGCATTGGGCGATACTTTCCGGATCTTTTCGTTCAGCTCTTCAACCGGAGTCTTTGCAGGCACCAGCTTACCCGTCCTGCCAGCTGGATTATACTGGAACGTACATTACAACCCCGATAACCTCAGTCTGGCGGTAGTAAATACGGCGCCCCTTCCCCTGACCTTTACCGGCACCAGGGCTTCGCGGAAAGACGATGGCGTGCTGATCGAATGGGACACCGAGCTGGAGGATAACGTAAAAAATTATGAAGTGGAGAGAAGCACGGATGGTATATATTTTGAAAAAGTTGGAACGGTGAAGGCAGTTGGCACGGATGCAAATCATTATAGCTGGTTTGACGAAGCGCCTGCAAACGGCAATAATTTTTACCGGATCAGGGCCGTTGATATCGATGGTAAATTCAGGTACACCGGAGTCCTCGCGATCAGGATCAACGATACCCGGATCTCTGTTTATCCCAACCCGGTGAAAAGAGGTGGGTCTCTTCAACTGGACCTGGCCGATCGTAAGGCCAGTAAAATAGAGATCGTCAATGTCCTTGGACAGGTGCTGTACACAAAGGAAGGCAAGCTGACCGGCACGTTGAGCATTTCCGTTCCAGCCTCATGGGCCGCCGGAAGATATCTGGTGAGGATGGTCACCGAAAATAAGGTAGCGACACATAAAATAATAGTGTATTAAATTAAATGTTAATGTATCATGGTCAAACCCTGAAACAGTGTAATAATTCCCCCTGAAAAGGCGTTGTTCTGAGGAACGGCCACCGGGTAGACCCGGTGGCCGAAATCTCAACCTATGACAAGAAAAACACGGAAAAAATGGCTTCGTATTATTCTGATCCCCATTTTTTCCCTCGTGATCCTGATCGGAGTAGCGGTAGCTATCCTGTTTGCAGGGCAACAGCGCCTCGTGGGACTGGCCGTAACGGAGCTGAACAAGCAGCTGCCTGGCGAGCTGGTGATAGGTGGCAGCGATATTTCTGTTTTTCAGAACTTTCCTTATATTTCCATTGGCCTGAAGAACGTCCAGCTATATGCCAGTAAGCTCAGAACGAACAAGCCTATTTATGAAGCGGAACGCATGTTCGTCGGCTTCAGCCTTCCGGATATCCTGAAACAGAAATACCATGTCAAGGTCATCTTCCTGAAGAACGGTCATCTCGATCTGGTACAGGATGACTATGGCCGGCTGAATATCGTGGAGGCGAGCCGGATCAACCAGGACAGCACAGTCGCCAAAGACACTGTATCTTCTGCCCTTGATCTGGACATAAAAAAAGTGGTGCTCAAGAACATGACCGTTACTTTCCTGGACAAGGCAAACGGACAGCAGGTGATTTCCCATATCGACCGGATACAGTCATCCTTCCGGGCCGATGACAGGCTGATCGATGCCGATCTCAGTGGGGCTATGCTGGTGGATTATACCAGTCCCGGCGACAGCACCCTGTTCCGGCACAAGCATCTGACGACGGATATACAGCTGTCCTATGACAAGACCACAAAAATGCTGAAGCTGCCTGTAGGGAGGCTACAACTGGAAGAAGCCGTTTTCAATATCACCGGAACGGCTGACCTGCTGCATGATAATATGGTGGACCTCCGGTTCAGCGGAAATAAGCCGGATTTTAAACAATTGTTCTCTTTTGCCCCGCCCGAGGTCGCCAAAGAGTTGAAGCATTTCAAGTACGACGGGAGGCTGAGCTTTGACGGAACAGTGAAAGGCAAGCTGGCGGGCGGCAAACAACCGCTTATAGAACTTTCCTTCTCCTGCACCAATGCCTGGCTGCACAATACCCAGGCCAATAAGAAAATAGATTCCCTGGCCTTCAAGGGTTATTATACTAACGGATCGGCACATTCGTTGAAAACATCCGAGCTGCGCCTGCTGAATATAAATGCAAGACCGGACAAAGGCGTCTTCCGGGGCAACTTTGTCCTGCGCGACTTCACCGACCCGAAAGTTCTCATGCAGATCAATTCCGAACTGGAGTTGGGTTTTATCGGCGCCTTCCTGGGAATAAAGGACCTGCAACGCATAACGGGCCATATCATCCTGAAGATGGACTTCAAAGAACTGGTAGACCTCAGCCTGCCGGAACAATCGATGGGCAAGCTGACGCAGGGCATACAAAGCGAGCTGACGGTGCGCGACCTCACGTTCCGAATTCCATCCTATCCTTATAATATCGAGCATCTCGACCTGCATGCGGATATGAAGAACGGCTTCCTCAAGCTGGATTCGCTGTCGTTTATTGTTGGCCATTCCGATTTTCATCTGAACGGATCATTAAGCGACCTGCCGGCCATTTTTCATCAGCAGGAGAAACCCGTGCTCCTCACCTTGAATGCCAGCAGCAGTAAGATCATCCTGAAAGAACTGCTGGCTTCCGACACGGCCAGGAGCAGGAAGGCGAAAGAAGAGATCTATGGCTTCAACATAGGCTTGTCGCTGGAGACTTCGGTAAATGAGCTGCTGCATCCCCGGCCCCTGCCCAGAGGGAAATTCAAAATAGAGCAGCTGAATGCGGCATTCCTGCGTTACCCGCACGCCTTTCATGATTTCGGCGCAGAGCTGACGATCGGCGACACCTCCTTGCTGCTGAAAAATCTCGCTGGAAAGATCGACAGCAGCGACATCCGTTTCAGCGGCCGGGTGAACAACTATGCCCTGTGGTTTGAGAAAGTGAAGAAAGGCAGGACGCAGCTGGCCTTCGATCTGAAATCACAGCGGCTGGCGATGCATGACCTGCTCGGGCGCAAGAGCCGGAATTATGTGCCCAAAGATTATCATGAAGAGATAGGGACCAATATCTGGTTGCGCTCAAAAATAGATCTGCGGTATGATTCCATATTCAGGTTCGCCAATATCAAGATCGCGAATATTTCCGGCGAGCTTAAAAAGCATGCATTCCGGCTGGACAGCATCAGTGGCAATATAAAATTCGGCATCGACAAGTTCGTGCGTATCGACACGCTGAGAGGAAAGATCGGGCGAAGCGATTTCGATATCAGCATGCGCCTGTATGCAGGAGCAGATACGGCGAAAAGGAAAAAAGAAAATTTCCTGCAGTTCAACTCCCGCTTTCTCGATATAGATCAGCTGGCGAATTACCGGTTGACCGAGGAGGAACCGGCGGCCCCATCCACCGCTGTGGCCCCAACCCCGCTGCCTGCCCCGACCCCGCCAGGCACGGCCACTCTTTCGGATTCTCCCGCCCCACCGGACACATCCGTAATGGCAGACGCGGCATCCGTTACCACCGTGTCGAAACCCTCTGTCCACGCCAACGCCTTCAATATCTTTCAGATCCCCTTTATCGATTTCAGGGCGACGGTGAATATCGGCAAGATAAAGTACCATCATCTGTGGCTGAAGAACGTTGCTACCAATATACGCATGCAGGCCAACCAGCAACTCTATCTGGATACGCTGGCACTGGAAGTAGCCGAAGGGAAGATCGGCGCCCATGCACATTTCAATGGCAGCAACCCGGATAAGATCTATCTGAGGAGCCGGATCCGCGTGGATGATGTGAACATAGAAAAGATGATGCTGAAGCTGGATTATTTCGGACAGGATTATGTGATCAATAAAAATATAAAAGGCCGGTTCAGCGGGCAGATCAAAAGCTATGTACAGGTGCATCCCGATCTGACGCCGCTGATGGACCATTCCGAAGCGCAACTGGATCTGGATATCCGTAATGGCGTACTGATAAATTTTGCGCCCATGCATGCGCTGTCCTCGTATTTCAAAGATAAGAACCTCAACATGGTGCGGTTCGACACCCTGCGGAACAAGCTGACCTTTAAGGATGGCGCCCTGTCCATCCCGGCCATGAACATCAATACCTCGCTGGGCTTCGTTGAGATCTCGGGTAAGCAGTCGCTCGACATGCAGATGGAATATTATCTCCGTATACCATTGAAAATGGTGACCCAGGTGGGTTTCCGGATGCTGTTCGGTAAAAAGCAGGAGGAAGTCGACCCCGACCAGGTGGATGCTATAGAATACCGCGACAAGGAGAAGCGGGTACGTTTCATGAACATAAAGATCACCGGAACGCCGGCTGAATATAAAGTAGGCCTGGGAAAGGCGAAGAAATCGTAATTATCGCTATATTAAAACGAGATTAAAAATCTCCCTGGCCTTTTTCTACATAATCTTCTGCGATTTTTTGCGTTTATAAAAGGGATTTATCCTTTTTCGTCTTACAATCCAATATTTCTATGCGTTTGACCATCAGGCCAGGGATCGTTATACACCGTAAGATAGCTTGGCTATTGTTGTTCCTGGTCTTTTCCCTCGCGCTTGCAAGCTGGCTGATCTATGTCAGCAAAAAAAATATCGACAGAACTACTTACAGCATCGACCAGACCTACGAGATAAACGGCAGGCTGCAACAGATCCTCAATTCCGTCTCGGAATCCTATCGGTACCTTCCGGAGGTTAACGGGGAGGCTCCCATGAAAGGCCGCGGGTATGGCGCCCTGCTTCGTGAAGACGCCGTTAAGCTCCGCGAGAATAGCACAAAGCTCCGTGGGCTTCATGAAAAAATGGTGAAGGACCTGGACTCGCTGCGGGGTTTTACCCGGAACAACCATGATCAGCAGGAAAATATAGCCTTGCTCCGGAATTACATCCTCTTATCCGCACAGCATCAGCGTGCGGGCCTTAACGATACGATCAAGTCCCTGGTTTACGGTATGATGCAGGAGGAAAAGAGCTTGTTGGCTAACCGCAAGGTCCTGAATAACAAAGCCAGTGAATGGACGGTGCAGGCCCTGGTATTTGGAAGGCTGGCGGGATCCCTGTTCGTCGTGATCATTCTTTTCCAGCTCAACAAGGATATTACGCGGCGCAAGGCGATTCAGGAGCAACTCGTCATTGCTATCCGCGAAGCGCAGGACGCCAAACAGATGCAGGAACAATTCCTGGCAAATATGAGCCATGAGATCCGTACGCCGATGAATGGCATCAAAGGCATGACCGAACTCCTGTTGGATACACCCCTGTCGGGCAAGCAGCAGGAACTGGCCGGTACGATCAAGAGCTGCGCCAACAATCTGTTGGTCATCATCAACGATATTCTGGATTTCTCTAAGATACAGGCGGGCAAGCTCAATATCGAGAAGATCGATTTCAGCCTGAAAGAAGTGGTCGGCAGCGCCAGCGCCATTTTTGAACACCGGCTGAAGAAAAAAGGATTACTGTTGAACATAGACATAGCTGCTGATGTACCGGACAGACTTACCGGCGACCCGCACCGCCTGAATCAGGTGCTGATCAATCTCCTCGGCAATGCCATAAAATTTACCCAGCAGGGTCGTATCGATATCAGGGTCGAGCTAAAGGAACGAAGCACGGAAGGTCCGGTATTCCTTTCATTTACGGTTGCGGACACGGGTATCGGTATTGCCGCGGATAGCCTTCCCTATATTTTTGATAGTTTCTCGCAGGCCGGCCAGGACATATCCAGACGATATGGCGGAACGGGCCTGGGCCTTACCATCTGCAAACAGCTGCTGCATTTGCAGGGAGGGGATATTCAGGCGACGAGTGAAGTGGGAACGGGATCCGTATTTAATTTTTCCCTGCCTTATGGATACAGCGAGCAGCAGGATCAGCTGGCGCCCACGATCAGTCTTATACAAGATTACAGCAACCTGCTGACGGGAAAGCATTTCCTGGTGGCGGAAGACAATGAGATCAACCAGAAACTGATCGACTATGTGCTGAAAAAAGCAGGCGGCACCGTAGAGTTGGTCAGTAACGGGGCCGAGGCCATACGATTTTTAGAAAATGGCAAGATCTTCGACCTTATTATCATGGACCTGCAGATGCCGGAAATGGACGGCTATGCCGCCACACAATATATCCGCAACGACCTCCACATGCAGACCCCGATCATTGCCATGACGGCGACGGCCATGAAAGGAGAGCATTCCCAATGCCTCGAGTCGGGGATGGATGAATACATGACCAAGCCTTTCGAATTTGCCGAGCTCTATAAAAGGATCGGCAGCTTACTGAATTCGGCGTAGGGCAGGCACTCCCATTATTTGAATTTTGCAAGCATTGGATTGATGGTTGCAAGCAGTCCTCCCCCAAATGGCTCTATCTTTGCCTCATCAAATCTAAATGATGAAGACTATGGAAAACAAGCATAAAATAGCCCTGCTTACTGGTGGGAGCCGCGGGCTGGGCAAGAGCATGGCCCTGAGCATCGCCAGGCAGGGCATCGATGTGATCCTGACCTATAACAGTAAGAAAGACGAGGCGCAGGCCGTAGTGGCGGAGATCGGAAAGGCAGGCGGAAAAGCGGTGGCCCTGCAGCTGAACACCGGCGACGTAAAAGGCTTTGATGTTTTTTTTGATCAGGTAAGGAAGGAGCTGACAACCAATTTTCACGCCGATCGTTTTGATTTTCTCATCAACAATGCGGGCATCGGCGTCCACTCGTCATTTGCGGAGACGAAGGAAGAAGATTTTGACCTTTTGATGAACATTCAGTTCAAAGGAGTCTATTTCCTGACCCAGAAAGCGCTGCCGCTGATCAATGACGGTGGCCGTATCATCAACCTGTCCACGGGACTGGCCCGCTTCACCACCCCAGGCTATTCCGCTTACGCTTCCATGAAAGGCGCCATCGAAACGCTTACCCGTTATCTGGCAAAGGAGCTGGGATCGCGCGGCATTGCCGTGAACACGGTGGCGCCTGGCGCTATCGAAACCGATTTCGGTGGCGGTGTGATGCGGGACAATGCAGAGCTTAATAAATTCATTGCGGGCGTTACCGCGCTGGGCCGCGCCGGATTGCCGGATGACATTGGTGGCGTAGTCGCTTTTCTGTGTACACCCGAAGCCAGGTGGATCAATGCCCAGCGGATCGAAGTCTCTGGCGGTATGAACTTGTAGGGTGGCGGTTCATTCCGAACAAGAAGACGTGCCAGGGCATGGCTGATCCTGGCAGCGGCAGCGATGCGGGCAGTTATTCCGATCTTAAACTTTTTGTGGGGTTCATCAATGCGGCCTTGACGGATTGATAGCTCACCGTCAGAATAGTGATCACGATCGCGCCAATGCCCGATGCCGCGAAGATCCACCAGGACAGCTGCGGGCGGTACTGGTAATGCTCCAGCCAGTTGCTCATGAAATAATAAGCTACAGGGATAGCGATCAGCAAGGAAATAAGGATCAGCGCGATAAAATCCTTCGACAACAGCCGCCAAAGTGTGAACACCGAGGCGCCCAGCACTTTGCGGACGCCGATCTCCTTGGTGCGCTGCTCCGCCATAAAAGAGGCCATGCCAAAGAGCCCGAGGCAGCTTATAAAAATAGCGAGCGCCGTAAAAAAGCCGGCCAGCTTGCCGATCTGTTCCTCATCGCTGAATTTTTTCGCATAGTCCTCATCGGCAAACCGATATTCGAAGGGCTGGGCAGGATTGTATTTTGAAAAAACGGTCTTTATCTTACTCAGCGCTTCGCTTGTGCTGGCATTGGGATTTATTTTTACGATGACACAATTGCGGGAATACTCCGCCATGTAAAAAAAGAAAGGCCGAACAGGGGCATAGGGCGATTCCACGATCATGTCCTTTATGACGCCTACTATAGTCAACGGCCGGCCAAACCATCTGACGGTCTCACCGACAGGATTCTTCAGGCCCATGAACTTCACTGCGGCCTCATTGACCACAAAGGCGGCGGTATCGGTGGGGAAGTCCCGTGAAAAATCCCTGCCTGCCGTAAACTGCCAACCCACCGTCCTGCCATAGTCAAAGCCCACAGCGGTGGTGGGAAAATCCAGCGACAGCGCGGGATCTTTACCCTTCCATTCGAAACTGCCGCTGCCCGCCCCATAACCGGTGACGAAGCTCTCCGCTTCCGCCATTTCCCTGATCGTACCCGTCTTCATCAGCTCAGCCTTTACGGCATCGAAATGGTTATGGATCTCCTCGGTCGTCATCGGCAGCATGACCAGGCCATTGCGGTCGTACCCGATCGGCCGATCTTTGGCGTATTGGATCTGACGAAAGACCACGATGGTGCCGATGATCAGTACGACGGAAACGGTAAATTGAAGTACGATCAGCACCTTACGGGGAATGGCTGCAAGAGGGCCAACCCTGAAGACACCCTTCAGGACCTTTACTGGCCGGAATGAAGACAAATAAAGAGCGGGGTAGCTGCCTGCGATCAGACCCGTGATCAGGATGAACCCGACGCTGATAAGCCAGAACACAGGCGAGCTCCATAATATCGTTGTTTTTTTACCCGCCACCTCATTGAAGAAAGGCAGCAGCAGCTGCACCAGCACCAATGACAACATAAACGCGAAACTGACCACCACGAGGGATTCGCTGAAGAACTGTCCGATCAATTGTCCGCGCAGGGATCCGATAGCCTTTCGGACGCCCACTTCTTTGGCGCGTTTTTCCGACCTTGCTGTGCTGAGGTTCATGAAATTGATACAGGCCAGCAGCAGGACAAATACCCCGATGATCCCGAACAGCCATACATACTGTATGCGTCCGCCTGCGTTGACCCCATTCTTAAAGTCGGAATACAGATGCCATCTGCTCATGGGATGCAGGAACAATTGAGGATGAGAAGGATCAGTCGGTACTTTTCTCAGCTTGGCGTCCCTGATTTTCGCCGAGACCTTGTTCATATCCACGTTGTCGGCCAGCTGAACATAGATCTGGAAGGCATTCATACGCCAGGGGTGGGAGTTATCCTTCAAACCCCAGTCATCATACAGGATCTGCCAGGTGGCCATAAAGGCCAGATCGGAAAACGCGGAATTGCCGGGCAGATCTTTGTAGATACCGGTCACCTTTACATTCCGCTTATCGTCCATTCTCATGATCTTGTTCAGCGGGTCGGCGTCCCCAAAATAAGTTTTTGCCACCGACTCTGAAAGTATGACGGCGTTGGGGTCATCCAGCGCATCCTTTGTGCCGCGGACCATCGTAAGATCCAGCAGCTCGGGCGCCTGAGGCTCGAAATAGGACATGCTCTTTGTGAATTTCTTTTCACCATAGGTCAGGATATGATCCCGCCAGTGCATAGACAGGACTACCTTTTTAAAGTCACTGCCATAGCTTTTCCGGAGCTCATCGCCCATGGGAAAAGGCATGCCGAAATAAGTATTTGCCTGCCCGTTATTCGTCTGATTTTGTATTACCAGCGCAATACGGTCATAATTTTTATTGTACTTTTCGAATGACAACTCATCCCAGATCCACAGGCCAATGAGCAAGGCCACCGCCATGCCGACGGACAGGCCAGATATATTGATGAAGGAATGGATCTTGTTTTTGGTAAGATTGCGCCAGGCGGTGCGCAAATAGTTTTTAAGCATGGTTATAAGTTGTACCCGCCATCATTCCATAAAGATGCCAATATGCTATCCAACTATCAATCAATAATTTATACTGGGCAAACTTTCCACACTGTCCGGTTTTGATACCCTGTCCGCCTTTCTTTGTATCGAAAGCGGACGAACGCAATAGTTGTCAGCACCGTAAGTGGCTGATTAACAGGGAGTACAAACCCGGCATTTTCTTAGTACTATTTCTGGCCTGCGGGATCGCTTTGCAGGAACCAAGCTGAATTTCGACTATAACGGTAATATAAAAACGCGGATAAGGGCGGCGCTGGTCACTCCGGTGCGGAGCCCGAGGACGGAATAAGAAGGCGGGCAGGGAGGGAACCATCCTGCGGGAGATGGAATCAATCAGCCGGTAAGAATAATTAATTATTTTTATCGGATGAAAAATATTCTATTGACTATCGGCCTGCTAATCCTTTCTAACGGCTTTATGACCATGGCCTGGTATGGTCATCTGAAGTTCTTTGGAAAGAATGCCGCCCACAATCCATCCTTGTTCGTGATCATCTTATTCAGCTGGGGGCTGGCTTTTTTTGAATACTGCTTCCAGGTGCCGGCCAACCGGATAGGGTTTGTCGATGAGGGCGGTCCGTTCAATCTGGTCCAGCTGAAAGTGATCCAGGAAGTCATTACTCTGCTGGTGTTCACGCTGTTCTCGCTGATCTTCTTTAAGAATATCAGCTTCAGATGGAACCATCTGGTGGCTTTTGGATTTCTGGTCGGAGCAGTATATTTTATTTTTAAAAAATAAATTTAAAACCCAGGCAATGCTCAAAAATTATTTAAAGATCGCCTGCCGGAATATCATCCGCCACCAGGCTCATACGGCCATTAATGTGACCGGGCTTGCTTTGGGGATGACCTGCTGTCTCTTTATCTTTCTATGGGTGCGAAACGAGCGGCAGGTCGATAATTTTCACCGCAACGAGAAAAACCTGTATACAGCCTACCAGACCATTGTTTCCAATGGGAAAGTTGACGGCACGTATACTACGCCTGTCAGCTATGACAGTCTTCAGCGCTTCCTGCTGGAGGATCTTCCGGCAAGCGTCCCGGAAGTAAAGGATGTTGTTTTTTATCTGAAGGGCTATGAGCTTCCCTGGGGACATCCCGAATCCTTCCAGGTGGGCGAAAAGATCGTGAGGCTGAAGGGATCCCGTGCGAGCAAGGGATTTTTTAAATTATTCAGCTATCCGCTGATCCAGGGCAGTCCGGAATCCGCGATCAAAGATATCAGCGGGATCGCCATCTCCCGGAAAATGACCGGGCTGTTCTTTGGAAGCCCGGAATCCGCGATGGGCAAGACCATCCGGTATGAAAATACGCTGAACTTTATGGTAACCGGAGTTTTCGAAGATGTGTCGTCGAACAGCTCCTTACAATTCGATTTTCTGCTGCCCTGGGAAGCTCAGGAAGCAAGAAAGCTGGAATATTCTTCCAATGATTTCAACACCTATCTTCAGCTGTCCGGAACGGCAAACCCGCGGGAAGTTGAGGCTAAGATCAATGATTTTCTGCGACCCCGTCTGGATAAAAAGGAGCCTGTCCAACGAAAAATTGGTCTTCAGCCACTTGGCGAGCGGTACCTCCATGACAATTTCGTGAACGGAAGGCCGACAAACGGTCGTATCGCCTATGTGAACTTATTCAGCGGCATCGCCATTTTTATATTGGTCATCGCCTGTATCAACTTCATGAACCTCGCGACGGCCCGGAGTGTCAAGCGGGCAAAGGAAGTAGGTCTGCGGAAGGTCGTGGGATCGACACGCGGGCCGCTGATAGGGCAATTTTTGAGCGAGGCCATGCTGTTCTCCTTCCTGGCCATGATCCTGTCCATCATCCTGCTTTATCTTCTGTTGCCGGCTTTTAATGCCTTTACCGGCAAACAGATCGGCTCTCCCCTGGCCCAGACCTGGTTCTGGATCTCGTCGGCGATCATCGTGCTTATCACCGGGCTTGTGGCAGGCAGCTACCCCGCATTATATCTTTCTTCTTTACAACCGATCCGCATCTTGAAGGGAGTGGTCCGTTTTACGCAGGGCGCGGTCTGGTTCAGAAAAGGGCTTACGGTCTTCCAGTTCGTCCTCTCGATCATTCTGATCATCGCAACCATGGTGATCACCCGGCAAATCAGCTTTGTACAGAATACCCGGCTTGGATACGACCGGGAGAACCTGATCTATGTCCGCATCGATGGTGACCTTACCAAAGAAAAAAATTATCTCTCCTTTAAAGACCGTGCCTCCGTGATGCCGGGCATTGCCATGATCGACCGCTGCACCGAAGCCCCGCATCAGATGAATTTCATCGTGGCGGATGATATCAGATGGGAGGGAAAGGATAAGAACGCATCGGTGGGATTTCACCCCGCCTCCGTCGGGTATGACTTCGTCAAGATCATGAAACTGGAGATCGCCGAAGGACGGGATTTTTCGAGGCTCAATGCTACTGACAGCGCGGATGCCTTTATGGTGAATGAAGAAGCCGTAAGGGAAATGGGTCTGAAGGACCCGATCGGGAAATGGGTATCGGCCTGGAAAAAGAAAGGTCATATCATTGCCGTGCTTAAAGACTTTCATAATCAGTCGCTGCATGAGCCCATCCGGCCGATCATGTTCGATGTAAAAGAATATGAAGATTTCGGGGTGATCATCGCACGCACCCGTCCGGGCCAGACCAGGCAAGCGCTGGCCAGTCTGGAGAGCGTCTATAAAGAGATCAATCCCGCCTACGCCTTTTCTTATCAGTTCGTCGACGAGGAATATAAGCATCTCTACAGCAGCGAACTGGTCATTTCCAAGCTCTCCGTGCTGTTTGCCACGCTGGCCATCCTGATCTCCTGCCTCGGCCTGCTGGGCCTGGTCATGTTTGCCGCCGAGCAGCGCATCAAAGAGATCGGCATCCGCAAAGTGCTGGGCGCCTCGCTTGCCCAGATCATTACCTTATTTTCAAGGGATTTGCTGCAACTGGTGGTCATCGCATTTCTGATCGCCGGTCCGCTGGCCTGGTGGGCCATGCACCACTGGCTTCAGGATTTTGCTTACCGGATCGCGATCTCCTGGTGGATCTTTGCGCTGGCAGGAGGGACCGTATCGCTGATCGCCTTGCTTACGGTCAGCTGGCAGGCCGTCCGGTCCGCAATGGCCAACCCGGTGAAAAGCCTGCGGACAGAATAAGATGGATCCCGCTGGATTTTTCCTACATTCGGTCCATCTTGAACAGCAAGGATATCATTCTCCGTCGCCTCAGCAATCAGCAGATCAGCGCTCAGGACTTAACCACGCCACAAGAATTGGTTAGATGGATGGGCTGTATTCAGGCACAGGATTTTGCCGGAGCGAAATGGGCTATCGGTTGCAGACTAAGGAAGGCGACCGATGCCGGAATTGAAAAGGATTTTGGGGAAGGGAAGATTCTGCGGACACATGTGCTGCGCCCGACCTGGCATTTTGTTGCACCGGAGGATATCCGCTGGATGCTCCAGCTCTCGGCGCCCAGGCTAAAAGCATTTAACAAGGGCTCATATGGGAAACTGGGCATCGACGAGACCGCGCTCAGGAAAAGTAAGAAGATCATTGAAAAGGTACTGGACGGCGGCCCTCCGCTCACCCGCGTGGAGCTTGCCACAGAGCTGATTAAGAAAAAGATTAATACGGATGATATCCGGCTTGCCTACTTACTGATGGATGCAGAACTGGATGGCGTTATCTGCAGCGGTGCAAGGAATGGGAAACAATTCACCTATACATTACTCGGGACACGCGTGCTGCCCATGGGAAAAATGGATCGGCAAACAGCAATTGCAGAATTGGCGAAAAGATATTTTACAAGTCGTGGGCCGGTCACCCTGCCCGATTTTGCCTGGTGGAGCGGCATGACCTTATCGGACGCCAAAAAAGGGATCGACATGATCAAAGCGTATTTGTCTCATGAGTCGATAAACGGACAGGTCTATTGGTTCTCACGAGAAATGCAGAACCCAGGCCGGAATCCTGTCAGTTCTGCCCATTCGGCGGTCCCGGCTCTACCGGTAGCCCCTGTTCATCGGGCAACTCCTGCGCGGCCGCATGCTCCCGTTCATCTTTTGCCTGCCTTCGATGAATATGCGATCGCGTATACGGACAGGACGATTATTCTTCCGGAAAAGCACCGGCTGGCCACTGGCAATGGGATATTTAAACCGTTGATATTGGTCAAAGGGCGGATAGCAGGAACATGGCGCCGGACGGAGCATGGAAATAATGTGATCGTGGAGATAACGCCCGCGATGCCTTTGAGCAAGGCCCTCCAGCGATCTGTTCATGTTGCCGCAGAAGAATATGCCCGGTTCCTGGGAAAGGAATTGACGATATCGTGAACCCGGCGCCCGACTATCATCCGCCTGAATCCTCCGGCCTGAAATCTGCCTGTCTGACCTTCCGGCCTGGTTCCCGTAACTGAACGGTAGTTGTATCATAAGCGGACAAATTCATCGAGGTACCGGGTGCATTTCATTGGTTAGTATATATTTATGAACCCGGCATTTTTTTGGTAACAAAATGCCGAACCATAACGAAACCGATGTTCAGAAACAATCTCCGGATCGCCTGGCGTAATCTGGTAAAAGACCGCCAATTTACTTTTCTCAATCTGATCGGGCTTTCCACGGGCCTGGCCTGTACATTCCTGATCTATCTGTGGGTGAGCGACGAGTTCGGCGTGGATCGATTCAATGCAAATGACAGCCGGCTCTACCAGGCGATGAAGACCTTCCCGGGGGGAGATGGCAGCATTTCCCCGCATAGCAGGCGCTTCCAAGATCAGTCGCGCCCGCGCGCGCCCTCTGATCCGAATAAGACTATTCTGAACGCAAACTTTTCGCAGGGTTGGACATTCCCGCGCGGACGGCCTGGAAGGTGATCGTGATCAGTGCTACAAAGATGGCCGCGCCTGCCGCCAGCAAAAATATCGGCCAGCCGACCGGAACACGGTAGGCAAAGCTTTGCAGCCATTTATTTATGGCGAACCAACCCAGAGGAACAGCGATTACGATGGCCACGAGGACGAGCCGGATAAAATCCCTGGATAGCAGAGCGGCGACATCCAAAATAGAAGCGCCCAGCACTTTTCTGATCCCGATCTCCTTGGTACGCTGCTCCGCGGAAAAGGCCGCCAGCCCGAAGAGCCCAAGACATGCGATCAGGATGGCGATGAATGTAAAATAAGCCACGATACCCGAGGTGCGTTCTTCTTTTTCATAATTGCGCTGGAAATCCTGGTCGAGAAAAGAATAGGCGAAAGGTGCGCCGGGGATGAGCTTGCTCCAGATCTTTTCGATGCCGGCCAGCAAGCGCGGATAGTCGTCGCTGTTAAGACTGGCGATCACAAAGCTATACTTGTTGCCGAAAAAACCGGTTACAAAGCCAAAGGGCTTTATCGGATTGTGCAAGCTCTCGAAGTTGAAATCCTTTACAACCCCCACAATCAGCATGTCCTTGTGAGCTCCCTGGAAATCATAATCGATCTTTTTCCCAATGGCGTCGCCGGGGGTAAATCCCAGCGCCCTTACCGCGGACTCGTTGAGAACGATGCTGGCCGAGTCCGCTGTATATTCTTTTCCAAAGGCTCTTCCGGAAAGCAATTTAAATCCCAGGGTCTGGATATAGTCGGCTTCGATAGCGGAAAGACCGATATCCGTGGTCTCTCCCTTGGGTTTGCCCCCGGGATAAAAAAGCATGTCCTCGATATTAGGTATGCCGGGATAGGAAGAGCCGCTGCTCACCATCTTTATCTGCGGGATCTTTTCGAGCTCGTGCCGGAGGGCGGTATAGTTGCTTCCCGTATTGGCATTTTGCAAGGGCAGTATGATCTGCCGGCTCTTGTCAAAGCCAAGGTCCTGCTTCTTTAAGAAATTCAACTGTTGCCAGATGACGATCGCCCCGAGCACCAGGCAGACCGAGATGGTGAATTGGAATACGACCAGTCCCTTCCGGATGGCCACGGCAGAAAAGCTGTTTATGATCTTGCCCTTCAGCACCCGTATTGGCTTGAACGCGGACAAATAAAGGGCGGGGTAAAGACCGGCCAGCAAGCCGGTCAGCAGGGTAAGACCGATGATCCAGCCGATAAGCCCGGGCTGATCAAAAGGCTGCAGATTTTTCAGGGTCAGGGAATTGAAGACCGGTAGGAGCATCCAGGCCATCAGAAGGGCCAGGGCCAATGCGATCAGACACATGAAAAACGACTCGCCGAGGAATTGCCGGACCAGGGCCTGCTTTTCGGCGCCCAATACTTTTCGAACACCCACCTCCTTCGCCCGCTTTTCCGAACGCGCCGTAGAGAGGTTCATGAAATTGATACAAGCGATCAGGAGGATGAACGCTGCGATGGAGCCCAGGATATAGAGATAAGTGATATTCCCGTTGGCCGCGATCTCGTTCGCGATGGCCGAGTGTAAATAAATATCTTTCAAAGGCTGAAGGTAGACGGTCTTGGAAATACCGAGGGCCTTCAGGTCCGAAGCCGCCTTTTCGTCAAAATAAGCGCGGAACTTTGGTTCAAAGACTTCGCGCCTGGTCCCCGGCCTCAGTTTTATATAGGTGAAGAAAATATTGTTCGTGGCCCAGTTATGCTGGGCCTCCACCCATTTCCCCATGTTGTCGTTGCGCATCGAAAGGAAGAAGGCGGCAGGGATATGCGATTTATTCCGGTTGCCGGCAAAAACACCTTTTACCGTATAATTGGACTCGCTCACGGCGGAATTTCCGACGGTCAGTATTTTGCCGACGGGGTCTTCATTACCGAAGAATTTGCGGGCGAGCTCGTCCGAGATCACCATACTGTTTGGCTGATCGAGCGCGGTCCGGCCATTCCCGTTTATAAAATCGTAAGTAAAGAGTTGAAAGAAGGTGCTGTCAGCATAATAGCCGTTGGGTTCGACAAATTGTTTTTTTTCTGTACCGTGCTCATAGCGGAGCAGCATTTTTTTTACATCGGGGAAGGTCAGCAGCCGGGTTACCTGTTCCACTTCGGGCAGTTCATTTTTCATGGCCCAGGCCATTGGGGCAGGGCCGGCGGCCCAATCCTCCTTTATTTGCGCTACGGTGGAGGCCACCCGATAAATACGTTCCCCATCCTTATGATTTTTGTCATAGCTGCTCTCATCAAGAATATACAGCATGATCAGCAGACACGTGGCCATACCAGCCGCCAATCCAAAAATATTGATGAAGGAAAATACCTTGTTCCGGGTAAGGTTCCTGAACGCGATCTTCAGATAGCTCCTGAGCATAATGGTAAGATTTTAGGTTTGTCACCCTTCTGTTACCAACCAAAATGCCAAAGCCATAACCTGGTATCAGTCAGGCATTTACCTTTCCTGAATGGATATAGACTGTACGGATACGATACGCCGGATGTTCGCTATTCCACTTCCTTGCCCGACCCACCATTATTTCGGATGAAGGGTTACCTTTAAAACGAGGTCGTCCGCGGTAATAAAGAGAATCTCTTTTGTCTCGTTGAAAGCGCAATTGGAGACCCGCCGCCCAAAGATCCTGATCAGCGCAATGCGTCTGGCCTGGGGTGATATGATGTTGATCCCGTCAGGACCTGCGGCGAAGAGGTTGCCCCATTTATCGATCTTCATGCCATCTGGGCCCTGTTTCACCATCGCCCGATCTCTGAGGGGCGCCGCATCGAGGAAGAGCCCGCCGCGGATGATCTTCCCATCCTTATCCAGATCGTAGGCATACCATCTGGGGATCTTGTCATCGCTGCTGGCGATATACAAGATCTTCTCATCCGGTGAAAAAGCAATTCCATTTGGCCTCCGGATGCTGTCCAGCAAGAGGGTGGTCATGCCGTCCGTTCCGATCCTGTACACTCCCTCGAAGGGGAGTTCCCGGGTGGGGTCATTCTCTCCATCGGGCAGGCCATAGATGGGGTCGGTAAAGTAGACATTGTTCTTACTGTTGGTGGTGAGGTCGTTGGGGCTGTTGAACCGTTTGCCTTTGTAATTTTCCGCGAAGAAAATATATTCGGGCGCTGGGGTATCGGGAACGCCGGCGCCGGCAGCTGTTCTGAGCCTTGCCACTTTCCTGTCGCCGGACTGGCAGATGATCAGCTGTCCATTTCTGTCCAGCGATAAACCGTTAGAGCCAATCTCTCCTTTTTGCGGTGCGCTGCCGGTATATCCCGAAGGAGAAAGCCATTTTTCGGGTCTTTTTTTTCCATCCCATTTATAGATTATGTTCTGCGGCACATCCGAGAATAATAAATATTGTCCAGCCGGGACCCACACCGGGCCCTCCGACCATTTATACCCCGATCCGATCACTTCGATGCTGGCCTGTGGAGAGATTATCCGGGACAGATCATCTTCAAAATATTCGATCTTTCCGATGACGGTATCCTTTGGGACAGGCGGCTGGCTCTGGCCTGAAGCGGCTCCGGAGCTTATCAGGGCCGTAAGAAGAACGCTGACGTATAAAAAGCGTATTCGCATAGTCCAAAATACAGCTAAATTGCAAACTATTAAAGCCGGTCTTTTCCGGATGACAAAAAAATGCTTGCATAATGAAAAAACTCCTGTTTCTTTTTTTAGCGTCCCTTTGCGGTTGCATATCCTTCGGACAGAACAAAACGGTGACCGTTTATACCACGGCGGATGGATCCGAACTTCGCTTGTCGCAGGGCGCCAAATTATCCTTTTCCCCATACGGACAGCCACTGGAGACCGAGCCCTTTGTGCTGGTGGATGCGGCTGTGGCCTTCCAGTCCTATATGGGAATAGGAGGGGCGCTGACGGACGCATCCGCGGAGACCTTTGCGAAATTGCCGGAGGCACAGCGGAAAGAATTGCTGACCGCTTATTACGATCCCATAAAAGGCATCGGGTATAACCTGGCGAGGACCAGCATCCAGAGCTGCGATTTTTCCAGCGGGAGCTATTCCTATACCAGCGATAACGACAGCCTGCTGAAGACCTTCAGCGTGGCCCATGACGAGCAATACCGGATACCGCTGATCAAACAGGCGATAGCCGCCGCGGGGGGGCATTTAAAATTGTTTGTAAGTCCATGGAGCCCGCCGGCATGGATGAAGGATAATAACGATGTGGCCAACGGCGGAAAATTATTGCCGGCATTTTACCAGGCCTGGGCCAACTATTATATTAAATTCATAAAGACCTATGAGGCGAAGGGGATGCCCATCTGGGGGCTTACGGTGCAGAACGAGCCCATGGCCAAACAGAAATGGGAGTCCTGTATCTACAGTGCGGAGGACGAACGTGACTTTATAAAGAATTATCTCGGCCCGACCCTGCAGCGGCAGGGGATGAGCGATAAGAAACTGATCGCCTGGGACCATAACCGGGACCTCATATACCAGCAGGCCAGCGTGATCCTGCACGATGCCGCGGCTGCAAAATATATCTGGGGCATCGGCTTCCACTGGTATGAGACCTGGACAGGCGGACCGATGCAGTTCGAGAACCTGAAGCTGGTATCCCAGGCCTTCCCCGCCAAGAACCTCATCTTTACGGAAGGCTGTAAGGAGAAATTTTCCTTTGACAGCCTTTCCAACTGGTCGCTCGGAGAACGTTATGGCTATTCCATGATCAATGATTTTAATAACGGCGCAGTGGCCTGGACGGATTGGAATATCCTGCTGGACGAGAACGGCGGTCCCAATCATGTCGGCAATTTCTGTTTTGCCCCCGTCCATGCTGACACCCGTACGGGGAAGCTGATCTACACCAATGCTTATTATTATATCGGGCATTTCTCGAAATTCATCCATCCCGGCGCAAAGCGTATCGCCGTATCGACCAACCGGGCGCAACTACAGACCACCGCATTTGCGAACAAGGATGGCAGCATCGTCGTCGTCGTCATGAATACAACGGAGAAGAAGCTGCCTTATCATCTGATCATAAAAGGAGTTGCCGCCCAGACGGAAAGCCTGCCGCATTCGATCACCACCCTTATCATAAAATAATGATCATGAATTTTGTAAAAATATTAGCGGTAGCCGGCCGGGGCGCAGCCCTCCTGTGCGTGAGCGGCGCAGTTTTTTGTACGCCGGTGCGCGGGCAGGCCCAGACGCAGGGACAGTCCGATGCCTCGCGGGCTCAGGCGCAGAAAGCACATCATGCGCCTGCTGCATCGCCACGGATGACCAGTTGGCTCACCGATCCGGCTAACTCAGTGTTCTTTGAAAAACAACAGGCGCAGCCGGTGTTTGCGACCGGAATGCCCGGAGCCTCTTCCACCGTGATCACCGTGGACGATAAAAAGGTCAGCCAGGAGATCGATGGGTTTGGCTTCTGTCTCACTGGCGGCAGCGCCATGAACATGATGAAGATGAGCGCGGCCAGCCGGTCCGCTCTGATCAGGGAATTGTTCTCCACCAGTGGCAAGAACATCGGGACCAGCTATCTGCGGGTCAGCATCGGCGCCTCTGATCTGAATGAACGCGTTTTTTCCAATGACGATCTGCCGGACGGGGAGACAGATACCGCACTTCAGCGTTTCAATCTGGGTCCCGACCGCAAGGATGTCATTCCCGTGCTGAAGGAGATCCTGGCCATCGCTCCACGTATTAAAATATTGGGCTCCCCCTGGTCGCCCCCTACCTGGATGAAGACCACCCACGACACCCGGGGCGGAAGCCTGCTGCCGGAATATTATTCCACCTATGCCAGCTATTTTGTCCGGTATATCCGGGCCATGCGTAAGGAGGGGATCCGGATCGACGCCATCACCGTCCAGAACGAGCCCCTGCATCCCGGCAATAACCCGAGCATGCTCATGCTGGCTCCGGATCAGGCGGAATTTGTAAAAAATCATCTGGGGCCGGCGTTCCGGAAGGCGGGTATCGATACGAAGATCATCATCTACGATCATAATGCAGACAAGCCGGAATATCCGATCTCCATCCTGGACGATGCGGAGGCGGCAAAATATATCGATGGATCGGCCTTCCATCTCTATGGCGGGACGATAGACGCCTTATCGAAAGTGCATGAGGCCCATCCCGGCAAGAACCTCTATTTTACGGAACAATGGGTAGGCGCGCCCGGGAATTTTAAACGGGACATCCCCGAGCATGTCCGCAAGTTGATCATCGGGGCTACGCGGAACTGGAGCCGGAACGTGATCGAGTGGAACCTGGCTTCCGATCCGCAGTGGAAACCACATACCGACCGGGGAGGTTGTGACCGTTGTCTGGGCGCCGTAACTATTGACGGGGATAAATTCACCCGGAACCCAGCATGGTACATCGTGGCCCACGCTGCCAAGCTGGTAAGGCCCGGGTCCAGGCATATCGCATCGGACAGCAATGATCCCGGAACCCTTCCCAGTACCGCATTCCGAACGCCCGGGGGAAGGACGGTATTGATCGTGCTGAATGACGGCGCGGCCGCGCAGACCTTTGCGATCAGCTTCCATGGAAAAAGCGTCGGCGCTACGCTGAATGCCGGCGCCGTGGCGACCTATGAATGGTAGAGGGCTGCCAGATTTTTCCAGGCCGGATTATTTTAGCAAAATATTCCTTTCAGCAAAATATTTTCCTTGACGGGAAACCCCTTATATTGGCCGGAAATTAGCGCCAGATGAATAAACCCGCCTTTACCCAGAAAAAATTTATCGTTGTCCTGATATTCGTTACTTCTCTGTTCATGTTGTGGGGCATCGCCATAACGATGGGGGATGTGCTGAACAGGCATTTTCAGAAAGTATTGCATGTCAGCAAGGCGAAGAGCGGTCTGGTGCAGTTCTCCATCTTCGGGGCCTATGCCGTTATGGGGATCCCGGCGGGGTTGTTCATGAAGCGGTTTGGCTTTAAGAGCGGGGTATTGCTGGGGCTGGGCCTTTATGCGGCCGGAGCATTTTTATTCATCCCGGCATCCGACGCGGAGTCCTTTGACTTCTTCCGGGTCGCGCTGTTCATTCTGGCCTGCGGGCTGGCCACCCTGGAGACGGTGGCGCACCCATTCGTAGCGGCGCTTGGCGACCAGCGCACCAGCGATCAGCGTATCAACTTCGCCCAATCCTTCAATGGGCTGGGGGCGGTGGTAGGACCACTGATCGGGAGTTACTTTATTCTCCGGGCTGGCGAAGAGCACTCCAATGACCTGATACAGGTAAAGCATTTATATATCGTGATCGGGTCCGTCATCACGCTGATCGGGCTGGCCTTTGCTTTTGTAAAAGTTCCGCCACTGGTGGACCCGCATGGAGCAGATCCGGTCGGTTCCTGGGACAATCAGGGTGCAGGCCAGGATTCCGCCGCCGCTATCGATCCGGCAGCCCTGAATATCGACGTCGCCCCCGGCAAAGGACTTTTTAAGCACAGCCATTTTGTGTGGGCCGTCGTCGCGCAGTTCTTTAATGTAGCGGCGCAAGGCGGCACATGGGCCTATTTTATCAACTATGGACATGAGAAGATGGGGTTCAGCGATGAGAAGGCGGGTTATTTTTTCTCCCTCAGCATGGTCATGATGATGGTGGGCCGTTTTGCGGGCACCATTCTGATGCGGTTCATCGCCCCTAACAAGCTGCTGGCGGCATTTGCGGCAGGGAGCATTGTCATGTGTCTGATCGTGGCGCAGGGCTTTGGCTGGCCATCCTTTATCGCGCTGCTTATGATCAATTTCTTTTTCAGCATCATGTTCCCGACGATCTTCAGTCTCGGGCTGAAGAACCTGGGCGGGCATACCAAGCAGGCTTCATCCTTTATCGTGATGGGCGTGGTCGGCGGCGCTGTATTCCCACCACTGATGGGGCTGATCGCCAACCACGATGTGGCGGCGGCTTACTATCTGCCGATCATCTGTTATGCGGTGATCTTCCTGTTCGGGTACCGGTTGTACAAGGTCAAAGCCTGATCATCACCCGCGAAGCTCGCTGCCGTCCGGCCCGGGTCTATTTGCTCGCGGGATCCATAGCCCTCACGGCCATGGCTACGCGATAAAATTCGTATCCCTTCAGTATTCTGGTCCTTTCCGGTATATAGTTCTCGCGGTAGTCCTCCGCGCCTTTGTCTTCTACCAGCTGCAGATGAAAGGGGCGCAGGAATTCAGGAAGCTCTTCCGGAGCGAACCCGCAGGTCCATTTCTCTTCGATCCGGTCCAGGTCTTTTAGCAAACGTTCCGCGCCAAAGAATGCGGAGGGCTGGTCGAGCACTTTCTTGTCTATATAGGTGAAGATGATGGAGGAGCCAGCCGGGAACTCACCCGCGAGGGCAAAGACCTTTCCGACGGCCTCCCGCTGAAGATAGTTGGTCATGCCTTCCCAGATGAAGGTGGTGGGTATGGACAGATCTATGGCTTGTTCTCGGAATAATTCAGCGAGGCCCTGCCGGCCGAAGTCGGTCTGGAGATACCGGATATGGGTAGGCAGGGCACCCCCCAGCACTTTTTTGAGTGTATTCATTTTACTCCGTGCCGTATCGGGATGATCGATCTCGATGACCGGCACGTTTTTCAGGATTGGGAGCCGGAGCGCCCTGGTGTCGAAGCCCGCACCGAGGATGATCACTTGTCTGGCACCTGCCCTGATCGTCCTTTTCAGCAGCTCGTCGATATAGTAGGTCCGCGCCAGTCCGGATGCCAATGCACCAGGCATCCTCCGCTGGATGATCCTGTAAAAAAGAGATTCCAGCGGGAGAATGGAGCAGGCCCTGCAGGCCAGCTGGAAACCCTTATCGAGGAAATGGATCGCATAAGGATCCGAAAATAACCGGTTCTTCGGCGGCCTGCGCGTTTCGAGGGCCCTGTACAAGGCCATATATTGGGCGGTTCGGCTGGCTTTGTTTGCTTTCATGTAATAAGAAGGTAAATTTGTGCTTTTCAGAAAGATCAAAGTAATAAAATTCCGGCGGAAAATGGCAAACCCCTATATATTCCTCCTTCGTACCACCTGGCGTTACGCGCGGCATGAACGGAAAAAGTATGTGCTGGTATATGTCATGTTCATTTTTGCCAATATGACGAGCGCCCTGAATCCCATTCTTTTTGGTTGGTTTATCGGAAAGATCCAGCGGGACACCGGCGCCGTATTGCATTATGCCCTGATCTATGCGGGTTGTTATATCGGTATCAAGTTCCTGCAATGGTGCTTCCACGGTCCAGCCCGTATCATGGAGCGGACGCTTGCCTTCAACCTGAGCCGGAACTTCCTGCAGGAGAAATATCACCAGGTGCTGCACCTGCCCGTGAAGTGGCACCAGGACCACCATAGCGGCGCCACCATCAATCGTATCCGCAAAGCATACGAGGCGTTGCGGGAATTCTTCGACCGGGGCTTTATGTTCATCTATGTACTGGGGAAATTCTTTTTTTCGGTTGTGGCCATGCTGTATTTTTCTCCGTTGTTCGGCGGTCTTGCCGTCCTTCTGGGCGTGCTCACCATCTTTGTGATCAGGGGCTTTGACAAGCCTTTTATCAAGGCGCTCGACGAGGTGAATGAAAAAGAGCATATCGTTTCTTCCACCCTCTTCGACAGTCTCTCCAATATCATGACCGTGATAACGCTGCGGCTCGAGAAGAGCATGGAGACGGGGCTGCTGAACAAGGTCCAGCAGATCCTGAGACCCTTCCGGAAGAGCGCCCTTACCAATGAATGGAAATGGTTCTGCGCGGAGATGCTGATCGTGCTTATTTATGGAACGATCACCGTGGGATATGTTTCCCAGCACTGGGTGCCCGGTAAAGTATTTTATGTGGGTTCGCTGGTCACCTTGCTGGCCTATGTCAATCAGTTCACCAGCGTATTTCAGGATATAGCCTGGCTATACACGGATATCATGCAATACAATACGTATGTACAGACCGCCTCGAATATCAGCGAGGCCTATGCGCAGCAACACCGCCCCGATCAGCCCGGAGGACTGCCGGAGAACTGGCAGGAGATCCGGATCGGCAACCTGGACTTTTCCCATCAGGAAGGCTATGATGAAAAACGCGGCGCGCAGAGCCTGCATGGGCTGCATCTGCGCATCCAGCGGGGTAAAAGGATAGCCCTTATCGGCGCGAGCGGCAGCGGGAAGAGTACCTTGCTGGCTCTACTGAGAGGGCTGTATGCCCCCGAGCCGGGGATGGAGCTGACGGTGGATGGGAAAGAACAGGGCCTTGACCGGCTGAATGAAGCCGTTACGCTGTTCCCGCAGGAGCCAGAGATATTTGAGAATACCATCGCCTATAATGTCACCCTGGGATTGCCATTTCCCGAAGAAGAGATCATGCAGGTGTGCGACAGCGCCTATTTTTCGGAAGTGATCCGGCAGCTTCCGCTGGGGCTGGCATCGGATATCCGGGAGAAGGGCGTCAATCTTTCGGGAGGGCAGAAGCAACGTCTGGCCCTTGCGCGGGGTATCCTGGCCGCCCGGGACAGCGATCTGGTCCTGCTCGACGAGCCCACCAGCAGCGTGGACCCGCGCACGGAGGCCCTGATCTATGAGGGATTGTTCCGGACTTTTTCCGATAAGGCCATTATATCCTCCATGCACCGGCTGCATCTGCTGGGCCGGTTTGACTATGTATATGTTCTTCAGAACGGCCGGATCGCCGATGAGGGTAGCTTCGAATGGCTTCGGGATAACAGTCCCATCTTCCAGGACCTGTGGAAGCACCAGAAGGATGCGGTCCATACCGAGGGATGACGGACTACCGGCCGGGGGGGAGCGACCACTTCCGGGGTATCCACAAGGAGCCGGCGACTGTATCGGAACCGTACACACTCTGTATCAAAAACGAACTCTTTCGTAGATAAGCGGAAGGCAGCTTATTGATTGTTAATGAGTTTGGCATGCGGCATATTTTTTATGAACTATCTATCCGTCGGGCCCACAGGCTGTATTCCCAACTTAAAAAACCAACTCCATGCTCAGAAGCTATCTAAAGATCGCCCTCCGGAACCTGTTCCGCAACAAGGTCTTTTCCTTTATCAATATCGTGGGGCTCAGCATCGGGCTGGCCTGCTGTCTGCTGATATTCCTGTACACGAAAGATGAGCTGAGCTATGACCGGTTTCAGCAGAAAAGCAAACAGCTTTATCTGGTCACCTGCCGGATCATCAATAAGGAGGAAGGGAGGGACACTAAGTATGGAATGGCCGGCATGATCGAGGGACCTTCCTTCAAAAAACAGATCCCGGAGGTAAAGGAGTTTGTAAGAGTAAGGGAGGACCGGTTCGTACTAAAGAAGGGGACCGAGACCTTCGATCAGAAGGCGGTGTGGGCAGACGAGAATTTCTTCCAGATCTTTTCTTTTCCGCTGATCGCCGGGGACCCGAAAAAAGTATTGTCGGACCCGCATTCGGTGGTACTGACTGATGAGACGGCCAAAAAATATTTCGGAAGTACGAACCCTGTCGGCAAGACCCTGGAGCTGGAGATCAATAAAAAATTCGAGAGTTTTATCGTATCGGGGATTGCCAGAAGGTCCCCCGAAAATTCTTCGGTCAAGTTCGACATGCTCCTTTCTTTCAAATACCAGGAAGCAAAGGGAGTGGATGACAACTGGCTTTTTTTATCCTACAGCACCTTCCTGCTGCTGGATCCCCGTGCCGACGCGGGGGCCGTCGCCATGAAAATGAACAAGGTCTTCGAGACCAGCTCTAAGGAACAGATCGCCGAAGCGCGTAAACATGGTTTTGCCGCGCAGTTCATCTGGGGAGTCCAGCCCTTTCTGAAGATGCACCTCGATACGGAGGTCGAACGCAGCAGCATCAAAGACAGCAGCAAACCGATCTATTCGTATATCCTTTCGGGCATCGCTTTTTTTATCCTGCTGATCGCCTGTATAAATTTTGTCAACCTCACCGTGGCGCAATCCCTGAAAAGAAGCAAAGAGATCGGTCTGCGGAAAGTAGTTGGGGGCATGCGCGGCCAGCTGATCCGACAGTTCATGGGTGAATCCTTTCTCCTGTGCTTTATCGCATTTGCGCTTGCCATCGTCCTTGCGGGGGCCATCCTACCCTTGTTCAATGAACTGGCCAATAAAAGATTAAGCCTGAGCTATCTGCTCGATCTGCCGCTGGCGGCCTCCTTTGTGGGACTGTTCCTGCTGACGGGATTTGCCGCCGGCTTCTATCCAGCGCTGGTCTTGTCGGGGTTCAATCCGGTAGAGACCCTGTACAACCGCATGCATACGAGTGGGAAAAATTATCTGTCCAAAGGTCTGGTGGTCGTACAGTTCGCGCTGGCCACTTTTTTGATCATCGCCACGCTCTTCGTTTATTCCCAGTATGATTATTTGACGCATATGGATCTGGGTTATAATGACAAGAACCTGCTGTCGGTGAACATCACGGGGCAATCGAGGAACAGGGACCTGCTCCGCCAGTTCGAATCCGAATTTACAGCGCTGTCCGGGGTCCGGTCGGTGGGTATGAAGATGGACGGCAGGTGGGTTACGGGCGCCAGGGCGGGAGGGAAGAGCTTTGATGTCGATTACGATAATATCAACGAGAATTATCTGCCGACGCTGGGGGTCCCCGTGATCCTTGGCAGGAACTTTTCGAAGGACTTCCCATCGGATTCCACCCATTCGGTAGTAGTCAACGAGAGCTTTGTATCAGCGGCGGGCTGGAAAGACCCGATCGGCAAGACGCTGGATTTTATAAATGGCAAGGATGTGAAGATGATCGTGGTGGGTGTGGTGAAGGATTATCACTATACTTCGCTGAAAGAAAAGATCATACCCCAGGTATTTTTTGCGGATAACAGTGACGTACTGGGACGCTTCCTGCTGAGATTGCAGCCGGATAACACCGCCAGGACGCTGAAGGCCATCGAAGGAGTCTACCAGACCCTTTTGCCCTGGCATCCTTTTCAGCATAGTTTTGTCGAAGAAGCCAATCTGAAGAATTATGACGCGGAAGGTAAATGGAAGCAGATCATCACTTATTCGGCCATTCTGACCATTTTTATATCCTGTATCGGTCTGTTCGGGCTGGCGATGCTGTCGATCCGTAAGCGGACGAAGGAAATAGGGATCCGCAAGGTCCTTGGCGCGAGCATCTGGCAGATATCGGGGCTGGTATCGAAGAATTTTATCGGTCTGGTGATCTTCGCCTTTCTGATCGCCATCCCTGCGGCCTGGTATGCGACAAGCCGGTGGCTGGAGAATTTCCCATACCGGATACCGGTGAACGGATGGGTCTTTGCCATCGCAGCGTTGCTGACCCTGCTGGTCGCGGCATTGACGGTGGGCTTCCATGCCCTGCGGGCAGCGGGGGCCAATCCCGTAAAGAGCCTCCGGACAGAATAAGGGGAGCAGGCCGTGGTCGTGGGAAGGCCGGGATCAGCGATGCAGCACTGCAGGAACGGAGATGCCGGAATGATCAGGGCATTCCCGTAAAACTATTGCGGGTGCAGATATACAGGTCTGCGACCTTATAGGGCTTTCTGATCTTTTTGTTCCACTGGAACCCGAGCTTTTTCATCAGGGAATTTGCCCATTTATCACTGGACTCGACATCGGTGACGATCCTTCCAATCTCCGGGAAAGAGAAGAAATAGTTAACGCAGGCGCTGAGCAGCGCTGCTTCATCCTCGCGGGTGATCTGGGGAGCGTTGAGCAGGTGAAGGCCATAATCGCCGGCAACGGACTCATAATACAGACTGATGACATCCAGTTTAGCCTTATAGATGTCCACCTGGCAGACGGGGACATCGTTCACCAGGCCCATAAAGGGCTGGGCGAAATCCGAGGCAATAATGCTCGTATAAGCCGTGTTCAGCTGCTGCAGAGGGGGTTCCGGCGCAGCGGCAACGGTGGAATATCCTTGTGTGATCCAGCCATAAATGAGCGGGAGGTCCGTGGCAAGGCTGACAGGTCGTAATGAAAGGGATGACTGGCCCGGGAGATCTTTAAAGATTATCTTACCCGGCGCGGTAGGCGGGATGAGGGTGTTGCAAAGCTCGGGACAAAGGTTTTGAGGCGTTCTCTGCCCTTTGCGGGAGCGAAATAACGCTCTTGATTTGGTTGACATGAGCTTGACAATTTGATGAAATAAGGTTCACAATTGTTGCATGTCCTAACCATAGCCTCAACCAGTAAGCAATACGTAGCGTAGGGATTAATGGGGTGGTAAGTTCCGAAATTTCTACCCGCTAGAGAGCTAAACAGGTCAAAGATTTTGAATATATGCTCAATCTCTTACGACAGGTTATAGGTATCCTCTTAGAAGAGGGGCCGATCAGGGCAGGATCCCGGCCAGCTCGAGGCTTTTCTTCTTCAGCTTCCGGATCTCCACGTCCTCGATAATGGGCTCAGGGGCCAGGATCAGAGAGGTGTTATTTTCTTTCCACCAGGTATTTTGTTTGATCTCCCGGAAATGGATCACACCTACCAGGTATTTGCGATCCGTTTCGGCATGCCATTCCTCGATCCATTCGAATTTATCCTTGGGGATATACTTCAGGTCATCGAAGCTGAGGTAGACGCGTATGAAGAAATCGTCGGACAGCACATTGGGCGTGTGATGATAGAGTTTCTTGTATTCGTATTTGTACTGATACCGCAGGGCTGAAAGATCGCTGAGCACGGCAGATGCGGTAGGAAAGGACCCCGCACCCTTGCCATAAAAGAATTGCTTGTCCGCGAACCCACTCTCGATGACGACGCCGTTGTATTCGTTCCTGACGAAAGCCAGGTGGTCTTCCTGTCTGATGAACTGTGGCAATACAAAGGCAGCCACCTTTCCGGTCTGGAGCTTTTTCGCCTGGCCTACGAGCTTGATATCGTAATGTTTTTCACGGGCGACCACCGCATCGCCGGGCTGGATATGCTGGATGCCGTTGAATACGAGGTTGTGCGTCTCAATCACGATGCCATAGGCATGCGTGAGCAGGAAGGTCCATTTGTTGGCCGCATCGTACCCTTCTACATCGAGGGAGGGATCGCTCTCGGCAAAGCCCAACTGCTGCGCCAGCAGTAAGGCCTGCTGAAAATCCAGCTTATCTTCGAACATTTTCGTCAGGATGAAATTGGTGCTCCCGTTAACGATCGCCTTGATCGAATGCAGGAGGTCGTTATCGTAGTATTCTTCGAGGTTACGGATGATGGGGATCGAGGCGCAGGCAGCAGCTTCGTACAGAAAAGATCTTCCGGTGTCCTGCTGCAATTTTAGTAATTCGGGAAGATGCTCGGCGATCATTTTTTTGCTTGCGCTCACCACGTCCTTGCCATTTTTCAGGGCAATGGAGACGATCTCGAACGCGGGTGTCGATTCATTGATCACTTCCACGACGACATTGATCTCGGGATCGTAAAGGATATCATCCCTTTCCGTGGTGAACAATTCTGCCGGAGCGTCTCTTTTTTTCTGCGGGTTCTTTATACATACTTTTTTGATCGAAGCTTTCAAAGAAGGGGTCTGCTGCAATACCTTATAAAGACCTTCACCCACTACGCCAAATCCGAATAAGCCTATCGTAAGCTGCTTATGTGTTTCCATTAATTTCTTTTATAATTTCTGTTTGCCTCCGAAAAGAGTGCAAATTTCTGCTTTTTGCGGTAAACCAGCTGGGATTTTTTTGGGATCCGGGCTAAATTTATCTCCCTCCGGGGTAGTGCTCCTTGGCATATAAATTGTTGCTGGCTGCCTCGTCGAAAAAATGGCTTATCAGCCGCTCTATCTGGCCGAATTCCAGCAGGAAGCCATCATGGCCATATAAAGAGCCTATTTCCCGGTAGCAGGCCCCGGGGATGAGCCCGGCCAGCAATTGCTGTTCCGATGGGGGGAAGAGGATATCCGTTCCGATGCCGATGGCCAGGGTCTTTGCCTGGATCCGCCGCAGGGCGGCCGCAACGCCGCCGCGTCCCCTGCCTACGTCATGGGAGTCCATGCTCTTGCTGAGCGTATAATAGCTGAAGGCGGAAAATCGTCTGGCCAGTTTCTCCCCCTGATAGCGCTGATAGGAGGCGGCCCCGTCGCCGTCCGCATCTTCCCCGCTGCCCGCCACTTCCCCGCCTGCCGCCTCGCGGGTGGCCTGCTCCCGTGTCCCTTCCCGCGGAGCCGTCAGTCCGCCGGGGGCGGGTGTGCCTTTCCAGCCGGCTTCGGCCAGATAGTCCTCCGGACGCGGCTGCATCTTTGAATAGGTATCATAATGACGATAGGAGAGCAGGGCAGTGGCCCTGGCGGCCTTCATCCCGCTCAGACCGGCATCCTCCTTCCGTTCTTTCCAGGTGCCGTCGGCCTCGATGGCCATTCTCTGGGCAGTATTGAAAGCAATGCCCCAGGGCGAATGGCGAGCATTGGTGGCAATGGGAAAAATAAAGCTGAACAGGTCAGGCTCCTCGACGGCCCATTCCAGCAACTGCTGCCCGCCCATGCTGCCGCCAATGCCGGTATGGATCTTTTCGATGCCGAGGAATTCCCTCAGAGGTTGGTAGGCGCGGATCATATCGCGGGGCGTAAAAAAGGGGAAGTCGTGATACAAGCGGTCCTT
>DATHHO010000085.1:0-5822 GCA_035317125.1 Puia sp. | reverse complement strand
CTTTATGCCTTTACGGATTGCGAAGTGAGCATTTCTCCCAACGCCTGTGTCATCACCGAACAGAAACCTCAGTTCCTGGGAGTCCGCGAACTGCTGACCCTGTCGGTCGATCATACCAAGGACCTCCTGAAAAAGGAGCTGGAGATCAGGCTGGCCGAGCTGCTCGACAAATGGCATTATACCTCGTTGGAAAAAATATTCTTTGAAGAGAAGATCTATAAGGAATTGGAGAAGAAGCACGAGACCTGGGAAAAGGTGCTGACGGCCATCGCCAAAGCCTTCGAGCCCTTCCGCAAGCAGCTGAAAAGAGATATCAGCCGGGAGGATATCGTCAAGCTGACCGAGAAGCCCGTGCGGAGGATCTATCGCCTCGATATCGACGAGCTGAACGCGCAGATCAAGGGCCTCGAAGCCGAGATCAGGCAGGTGAAGCACGATCTTAATAATCTCGTGGATTACGCGGTAGCCTATTATGAAAATCTGCTGAAGAAATACGGCAAGGGCCGCGAACGGAAGACCGAGATCAAACTATTCGAATCCATCCAGGCGCAGCAGGTGGCTATCGCCAACGTTAAACTCTATGCCAACCGGTCGGAAGGCTTCATCGGTACGGGTCTGAAGAAAGATGAGTTCATCACCGATTGTTCGGATCTGGATGATATCATCGCCATTACCAAGGGTGGCAAAATGAAAGTGGTTAAGGTTTCCGACAAAGCCTTTATCGGGAAGGACATCCTCCATGTCGCCGTATTCCGGAAGAATGACGAACGGACGACCTACAATATGATCTATTCGGATGGAAAGTCCGGGATCAGCTATGCCAAGCGTTTCAATGTCACCGGCATCACCCGGGACAAAGAATACGACCTGACCAAATCGGAGGACAAGAGCCGCGTGCATTATCTCACCGTCAATCCCAATGGAGAAGCGGAAGTCGTGAAGATCATCCTCAGTCCCAGCAGCTCCGCCCGCATCAAGGAGTTCGATTTCTATTTCGAGACCCTGGAGATAAAGAACCGCAGCAGCCTTGGCAACCAGGTGACCAAGTATCCCATCCGGACGGTGAAATGGAAGGATGCTGGCAAATCGACGCTGAGCGCGCGCAAGATCTGGCTGGACGATACATTCGGGAGGCTCAACACCGAAGAAAAGGGGCAGTTCCTTGGCAGCTTCGAGACGGATGAACGCCTCCTTGTCATATACAGCGACGGGAACTACGAGATCACCGACACCGAGCTCACCCAGCGCTTTGACACGGACAAGATCGTGGAGATCAAAAAATTCGATCCGGAAAAAACGATCACCGCCATTTATCTCGACAACGAAAAGTTACAGTTCAATGTCAAACGGTTTAAGATAGAGACCACCACCATGCATAATAAATTCCTGTTTATCAAGGAAGGGGAAGGCAACCGTCTCGAAGCCGTCACTACCCATCCGGAACCGGTCGCGCTGATCAAATCGGGCCGTGGCGCCGCGGCGAAGACCCAGAAAGTAAAGATCGCGGGCTTTGTGGAAGTCATGGGCTGGAGAGCGGTGGGCAGCAAGCTGTTCGATTTCAACAAGAGTGTGGAAATTGAATGGGCGCATAAAGAAGAGAAAGGCGACGCGCAGGGGGAATTGTTCAAATAGGGGGGCAATATTGCCGTCGAGCCTCGGTTTCGCGGGCTGGTTATGATCGTTTCTTTCTTCTGAGCCGGATCGTAGCATTCTCGGTCAGGCTGCTGCTCATGAATACCTCATAGCGGTTCTTTCCATCGGTGACCACCATCAGGGCTGTATTGGGCGGGAATTTGCCGAGATTCTCTGCGAACATGCTGATGCTGTTTATTTCCAGGCTGCTGTCCAGCTTAAGATATAAGGTCAGTGCCCGGGATGCCAGTTCCTGGTGCTTCAATACCAGATGGCTGTTCACAAAGACGGAAATGCTGTCGCCGTCTATTTCGCCGTTGTCATAAAAGCTCAGCCTTACGGAATCGGATTCTACATCCAGCACTTTATTCAATACGGCTGTTCTTTTGATAAAGGACTCGGCAATCTTTTTACTGTCTTCTTTTTCGATCTTTTCAACATTTACCGCCGTGGCTTCCCTGACGGGCTTTGTGATCTGCGCCAGGGCGGAATCGGGCTTTGCGACCTTTGCCAGCGCGGAATCGGGCTTCACGACCTTTGCCAGCGCGGAATCGGGCTTTGCGGTCTGGGCTTGCGCAGAATCCACATGAGGCCTTGGTGCAGTAACGACAGCAGGCGTTCCCGCCGACTTTGCGGTACTGTCGATGCTGTTCTTTACCGAGTCCTGCACTACAGCCACACTGCTGTCCGCCCGGGTTGCAGCAGCCGGAATAGCCGACGCATAGGCAATGGAATCTTCTTTTTTGGCTTCCGCGGCGGCATCGACCACGAAATCATCCGCCTGTGGCTTCCAGATCTTGGCGTCCGACACTACGGCCACAATCAGACTGTCATGACGCTGATCGCTCTTGTCGAGCGTATAGCTCACCTTCAGGTCCGGGCACATGTATTTGTATTTCCCATCGTTATAGAAGGCTCCTTTAATGGCTGTCTTAACTTTCGAGCTGATCAGCACCCCGCGGAAATTGGTATTGCAATCGATGCTGTTCAGCGTCGAGTTCGAATTATAATAGATTACGGGAATATTCATTATGGTGATCTCCCTCGTCTTTGGATTATAGCGGCCATGCACGAAGAAACTCTGGTATTTGTCCCGGAAATAATACCCGAATATGCCGTCTACTCTGTTACCCTTTTGTTTGATGACCAGCTCCGTCAGGTAATTATTATGCAGTCCGGTGACATCCACATCCGCTCGACCATACCAGGACCCCGAAACGACGACCGTCGTCTGAGCGGATGAGGTCTGCCCAGCCAGCAGGCCGCCCAGGGCCGCCATCAGACAAAAAACGGTATATAATGATTTTTTCATCGGTTCAGGTACCTTTTTATGTCCTTGTCGGTGTCGCGCTGCTTGATGCTTTCGCGTTTGTCGAAATTTTTCTTCCCCTTGCCCAGCCCGATCTCCAGCTTGACATATCCTTTTTCATTAAAATAGATCCGCAGCGGGACGATCGTATACCCCTTTTCTTTGATCTTATTTTCCAGCTTGCGTAGCTCTCTCTTCGTCAGCAGCAATTTACGGTCATGGACAGCCATGTGATTATTGGTGGTGCCCAGCCGGTATTCGGATATGTGCATGTTCTTCACCCAGAGCTCGCCCTGATGAAAAACGCAGAAACTGTCCACGAAATTCACTTTCCCTTCCCGGATGGATTTTACTTCCGTTCCGACCAATACCATCCCCGCATCGTATTTGTCCTCGATGAAATATTCGTAAAAGGCCGCTCTGTTTTTTAACTCACTCATAAATAATCATGCCTGATCCCGTGCCGGATCGCAGTTCCCGCATTAGAACGTCCAGCATGCAGGTTTCTTGTATCAGCCCTTAAACAGGGTAAGGAGGATAGCAATCTTTTCCTTCAGCTCTTTACGGCTGACAATAAAGTCCAGGAAACCATGTTCCAGCAGGAATTCGCTGCGCTGGAACCCTTCGGGCAGGTCTTTTTTAATTGTTTCTTTGATCACACGGGGACCCGCAAAGCCGATGAGGGCGCCGGGTTCCGCAATATTAAGATCCCCCAGCATGCCGAAAGAGGCAGAAATGCCGCCAAAGGATGGATCGGTAAGCAAAGATATATAGGGTATTCTGGCATCTGTCATCTGGGACAACTTACCGGAAACCTTGGCCAGCTGCATCAGCGAAAAAGCGCTTTCCATCATTCTTGCGCCTCCGGACTTACAGATGATCATCAGGGGGGCACGGTGCTCCAGGCAATAATCAACAGCCCGGGAAATCCTTTCCCCCATCACGCTGCCCAGCGAGCCGCCGATGAACTCGAAATCCATGCAGCCGATCACCACATGATGCTCTTTTACTTCCCCGGCGCCGATCCGTATCGAATCCGTGATATCCGTTTTGGCCCAGGTCTCTTCCAACCTTTTTCCATAGGACTTGAGGTCCGTGAAATGCAGAAAGTCCTTGGAACGGATGTTCTCGAACAATACCTCGTAATGGTTATCGTTGAAGAGGATCTCGAAGTATTCGGAACTTCCGATCCGGTGGTGATGATTGCACTTGGGACAAACGAACAGATGTTCTCTCAGTTCCGTCACCGTACATATATAATTGCAGTTCGGGCATTTCGTCCACAGCCCTTCGGGAGTCTCTTTTTTTTCAGCCGTACTGGTCAGAATACCTTTTTTGATGCGCTTGAACCAGCTGGTCTTGCTTTCTTCGCTCTGTCCCTCATCTCCAGCCAGGTTCGCCTCAAAATCATCTTCTTGCTTCATGCGGATATAATTATGTCTTTAAAAAGGCCGCGGAGCCATACTCCCGGGCCATTAATTACCGTTAACCAATGAAATTGCTACGAGTTTTGGCGGCTAATATACTAAACAACGGCGATTTACCATCAAATTTGCCTCGTTGGCGGCTGTCGGCGGCTTATTTTGTCCCGGTCGCTTCCTGATCCATCCCGGCGCCAATAATGGCTTTTTTTATTCAGCACTCGTGTCCTATTTTTGCGCAAAAGGCAAAAGCGCCTGGAGCTCATTGGCAACATAAAACAAACGAGTACAAATGAAATGGTCTGAATTCTTTACTTCCCCGGTAGGCAAAAAGTTCGTGATGGGCCTGACAGGATTATTCCTGGTGAGTTTTCTCGTAGTCCATGTCGGTCTGAATGCCTGTATCTGGGCAATGGACAATGGGGAAATGTTCAATAAAGCCGCCCATTTTATGGGAAGCACCGTAGTGATGCGGATCCTGGAAGTGGGATTATTCATCGGGTTTATCATACATATTATACAAGCCTACGTCCTGGAAGTTCAGAACAGGAAAAAACGATCCATCGGGTATGCGGTAAAAATGGGCAATAAAGGCAGTAAGTGGTATTCCCGGAGCATGGGGATCCTCGGCACATTGATCCTGCTGTTCCTCATCATTCATTTGCGGAATTTCTGGATACCTTCCCGCTTCCTCGAAATGCCGGAAGTCACTTATAACGGAGTTGCCATGCATGATCTCTTCAGCCTCATGAAAGATACGTTCAGCAACAATATCTGGCTGGTGTTGCTTTACCTGCTGGGGTGTTTCTCTCTTGCCTGGCATCTGCTGCATGGTTTTCAGAGCGCATTCAGGTCACTGGGACTGCATAATAACCGTTACCTGCATATGCTGAATGCTGTCGGAGTGGGCTTTTCCGTTGTGGTGCCGCTGGCATTCGCCATGATGCCCGTATCCCTGTACTTCGAGTGGGTGCAGTAAACCCGGCGAACTTCCGCCATGAGAAAGAACAAATTAAACAGCATTAAAAACCCGGATAGATCATATGCTCAAATCTAACATACCTGCTGGCAATCTGGACCAGAAATGGAACGACTACAAAGGACATGTGAAGCTGGTGAACCCTGCCAATAAGCGTAATCTGGAAGTCATCATCGTAGGAACGGGACTCGCCGGCGCTTCGGCTGCGGCTTCGCTGGGCGAGCTCGGATATAAGGTAAAGGCATTCTGTTTTCAGGATTCTCCCCGGCGGGCGCATAGCATTGCGGCGCAGGGCGGCATCAACGCGGCAAAGAATTATCAGAATGACGGGGACAGCGTTTTCCGTCTTTTCTATGATACGATAAAAGGAGGCGATTACCGCTCGCGCGAGGCCAATGTACACCGGCTCGCAGAAGTGAGCGCCAGCATCATCGACCAGTGTGTCGCGCAGGGTGTGCCTTTTGCCCGTGAATATGGCGGC
>DATHHO010000084.1:0-16361 GCA_035317125.1 Puia sp. | reverse complement strand
CATTTGCGATCAGCATCCGCAACAATGCACCTGGCGGCGGCGGTAATGACTGGGCCATAGACGATATCAGCCTGAACACTTGCTTAGTCATACTGCCCGTAACCCTTGTCGGTTTTGAGGGCAGTCAGCAGCCTGGCGGCGTGGCGTTGAGCTGGCAAACGGCATCAGAGCAAAATACATCCTATTTTGACGTACAGCGCCGCGACGGGAATAACAATTATATCAGTATAGGACATGTTACTGCCAGCACGCTGGCTTCAGGAAGCACCTATCATTTTACCGATAATACGGCTCTTCTCCAGGACGAGACCAATTACCGTCTGGGTATAGTCGATATTGACGGAAAGGTTACCTACAGCCGTGTTATTTCCGTGAAGGAAGAGGGCATGGTCTCAAAAGCAATAAACATCGCCCCTAATCCTGCAAAAGGCAGTACGACACTTTACCTGGTGGCCGATGCGCCGGGAACGGTCTTGATCAGCCTGTCGAACCTTGCCGGTTCGCGTGTATATTCTCAGACCAATTCCGTATCAAAAGGACAGAATGCGCTGCCGATCCAATCGATCGACCGCCTGGCAAAGGGTATCTATATCGTCAGGATGGTATCCGGTAATCAAACAGCCTGTACTAAACTACTTGTGGAATAAAACAAATTGGGCTAAATTTGCCGGGCCTTCCAATCAATCGATTGGAAGGCTTTTTTTTAGTTATTTAGTAATAAATTTGTTATTCGGAGCCCAACAGAAAAACGTATCTCAATCTTTCTTTCCTTTATGCTGATATCTAAAAGATCTTTGCCGGTAGCCTTACTGATGGCCAGTCTGGCGCTCATCCCTTTTTTCTCAAACGCCCAAACACTCATCGGGCCTCCTATAACCCAGGAAACCTGGACCCGGGATTATGAGCCCTTCCGTATCGCCGGCAACCTGTATTATGTGGGCACCTATGACCTGGCCTGTTACCTCATTACGACCCCGCAGGGCCATATCCTGATCAATACGGGACTGGCGGAATCGGCGCCGATGATCCGTAAGCATGTGGAGGCATTGGGTTTCAGGTTTACCGACATCAAAATACTGCTGGCCACGCACGCACATTTTGACCATGTCGGCGGAATGGCGGCGGTAAAGAAAATGAGCGGGGCAAAAATGATGATCCATGAAAAAGACGCAGCAGTACTTGCAGATGGAGGCAACTCCGATTATGTATTCGGCGGCAAGGGGAGCACATTCCTGCCTGTCAAGGCAGATCGCCTGTTGCATGACCATGATACGGTGAGCCTGGGCGATATGAAGATCGTTGTGCTGCATCATCCAGGGCATACCAGGGGCGCGTGCAGTTTTTTATTCGATGTTAAAGATGAAAACCGTTCTTATCGGGTGCTGATCGCCAATATGCCTACCATTCTTGACGAAACGAAGCTCTCGGGCATGCCTGGCTACCCGGATGTCGGCAAGGATTATGCGAATACGCTCAGCGCGATGAAAGGGCTGCCGTTCGATATCTGGCTCGCCTCTCATGCAAGCCAGCTCGGACTTCATAAGAAACGCAAACCCGGCGACGGCTATCATCCGGAAGTATTTATCGACCAGCCCGGATATGATCTGGCGATCGATGATCTGCAGAAGGCATACGATAAAAAGCTGGATAACAAGTAATCGGGTAACGTCTAATCTGCCAGCTCTCCGCAAGTCACATTGATAATGGCCGAAGTTATGGAACTTGCTTTATCGGACGCCACCAGCACGGCTGCATCGGCTATTTCCTTTAACCTGGGCAACCGCTTCAGCATGGTCCTTTCTGCAAACTGCCGCTCGAATTCTTCTTCGCTGACCTTTGCCATTCTGGCATGTTCAGTAAAGGCTTCATGGACGCCTTTTGCATCTGGCGAACCGGCTGATCGGAGACATACCACTCTGATGCCATATTTGCCCAATTCTACCGCAAATTGCCGGCTAAGCGCCTCCAACGATGCGCAGGCTACACCAAACCCTCCTGTATTTTCGTATGGCTTCTTTGCCGCGTTCGCCGTCAACATCAGGATCACCCCTCTCTTTTGTTCGATCATTTTTTGGGCAGCGGCATTTGCCGTAATAAAATGAGATCGCATGGCCGTAGTGACCGGGGTCAGGAACTGATCGATGGGAATATCGGAAAGAGGAATACCATGAACATCATTCAGTGAAATGAGATTAAAAGAAATGTCAATCTGGTGATGTTTTTCGATCAGCGATTCCAGATGGCGTTCTACCTCTGGCTGGTTTAACGCGTCTACCTGAGCAAATTCGGCATAGCCGCCGTTCCGGATGATCTCTCCTGCTGTTTGCCCGATCCTTTCAACGGTGTGGTCGGTCAGGAAAACTTTTGCGCCTTCCTGGGCAAATGCCCTTGCTATTGCAGTACCTACCGAACCGCCGGCTCCATAGATGACGGCGTTCTTATTTTTTAAAAGCATGCTATTCTATTTAGGATCATAATGGTCAGTTGCTGTTTTTTCGTTCAGGCGGTCAATTTGCTTTGAAAGTAATCTCTTTTCGGTTGCCGAGTTCGACAAATTTATCGACTGGGTGTAATGGTCTGCCGCTTTATTCCTATCATGCCCTGAATAAAGAAAGCCCAGAAGGGAATGGTAGTAATGATTGGATTGCAATCCGACCTTTTTTGCTTCTTTTATTGCCTGCCGATTGCCGTGGACTTTTGCAAAGGCAAACGTTCTGTTCAACGCCGTCATGGGAGAATATTCCAATAAAAGGAGGTGATTGTAGAGTTGTAAAATGTTCTCCCATTTATTATTTTCATTTGGCGCGGTATGCCACCAGGCAATGCTTGCCTCTATATGATATTTTGAGGTCTCCTTTTCCGAGCATGCCTTTGCCAGATAGTAATTCCCTTTTTCGATCAGCTCTTTATCCCAAAGTTGTTTATCCTGCTCGTCGAATAAAATTGCGTCCTCGAGGTCATTCATTCTGGCGTCGAGCCTTGAACTTTGAAAACACATCAGGGCAAGTAGGGCGCTTACCTTTGGGGTATCTGTAAGCTTGTTCCGGACTAAAGTAAACGTCAGCCTCATGGCTTCCAGGCAGAGGTCTTTCCGGATGATCTTGTTATTCGATCTTGAAAAATAGCCTTCGTTGAAAAGCAGGTAAAGTACGGTCAGGACACTGTCCAGCCGGCTGTTTATTTCTGCCGGCTGTAAGACCGGAAGTTTGAATTTTTCGTTTCGCAGGTTATCTCTCGCCCTGAAAACCCTTTTTTTAATCGTTTCTTTTTTACTTAAAAAGGCATCCGCTATTTCTTCCAGGCTGAAACCGCAGAGGATCTGGAGCGCTAGGCAGATCTGCGCTTCGTCTGAATTGATTGGGTTGCAAACCACAAAGATCATTTCTAACTGGCTGTCGCTGATGTTCTTTTCGGTAAAGTCGATAAATGGTTCATCGTCTTGTATTTCTTTGGGACTGATCGCCGCCCTTACTTCTTTTTCAAAGAATGCGTTTCGCTTTATACAATCCTTTGTCTTATTCTTAGCCACCGTATAAAGCCAGGCAGTCGGGTTCACTGGCACGCCCTTTAAGCTCCAGACCTCGATAGCTTTCAAAAATGTTTCGCTTGCAATGTCTTCGGCTATCTCTATATGTTTTAAGCCAAAGACCCTGCATAGTACAGCCGTCATTTTTGTATATTCTATCCGGAACAGATGTGGCAATAATCCATCATTTGCTGGTGTAGCGTTTACCATTATGTATTTAACCGATTAAAATTTTTCGTTGTCCGTCCTTCAGGCTAGCTGTGATCATCGACGGCCACCGCAGTTCTGACCTCGACATTCCCTCCGGTTTTTAGGATCGGGCATTCTTTAGCCAGACCGACCGCTTCTTCAATATTCTCGGTTCTGACAATGATATACCCATTGATAAATTCCTTTATTTCCGTATAAGGCCCGTCAGTTATCTTATTGTTGGGTCTGACCGTTCTGGCATTTGCTTTTGATAACCGGTTGCCATTATCCACCAATTTATTCTGAGCGGCCATTCCGCCCATCCAATTCATCCAATCGTTCATTACCCCCTGCATTTCTTCGGGCGACGCACTCAGGTCCGGATCATTACTTTCTCTGAAGATCAATACGAAATTTTTCATCTTTATAAAATTTTGTTGTTATACCGTAATAACGATTGAAGATCAGGATGGGGGACAAAAGGGCCGGTCTGTTTTGCCAATGAATTTAAAGATAATCCATTTTGTGTTGAATGTCATGCTTTTACGTCTCGATTTTTGCATTACATCCATCCCGTCTTCCATTGACGGTAAGAGATATGGATGAGTTATAGGCCATTCTGATGAGCTGCGGAAAATCCTCTCTTGACGGGCGAATATTCGATGAACGGATGGATGCAATCGCCGGAAAAATCTTTTTAACGATTTGGCAGACCCGTTCGTCGATTAGTCGCGGACGGGCTTTTTTGTGCCCGGACCTTTATTATCCGGCTGGGGCCATACGCTTGTCCAGCCGGGATAAATAACCCTCGTATGAAATCTTCATCTATCCTTCTTGTTATATTGATCTTCCTTGTTGCTGCCGCTTGCCCTGCCGCCGTGCATGCGCAGTTCTTTAAAAACCTGGTCAATACGGTGAAACAGACCGCCACTGGCCGGGCCAACGACAAGACGGCACAGACGACGAATAAAGTGTTAGACAAGGTGGACCCCACGGCGCCAAAATCTCCTGTTACACCCAAGCCCAATGCAACCGCATCGGCAACATCGAATGCGCCCGCAACAGGAATCCCGGCTACCACGACAATGGCATCTGCAAATACGGTCCCAGGACAGGGAGCGGGGAGCGCGACATCGGGCCCCTCTCCGGGTAATGCTAACCCGCCACCCGGTGACACCGAATCAGACAGCAGCTATCTCCAGCTGAAGCTCTCGGCCGTCAGGGTCTTGCTTCACTCACCCGTTGTCATCAGCGGGACCAGCATCAGATACGGCAGCATGAAGGACGTCGCCCTGACGATCACCGGCCCTTCTACCAATTATTCAAAGACTATTCCGTTGTCGGACAATGGCGCTTTTAGCAGTACCTGGGTGGCGCCGTTATCGGGAAATTATAAGGTGTTGGTAAAAAGCAGCAACGGTAAAGAGCAGGCTACCGCTTTTTTCGATATATTCAAGGTGGTCAACATCGACAGCATCATCAACGATAATATGGAAGGGACTAAACATGCTTTTGACAACCTGCAGAAACGGGTTGCCGATATAAAATCTCAGCTTGGCCCTTCCGATGCCGACCAGCTTCAAAAGACTATGGATAAGGTGACAAAAAATAAAGATCAGGCGATCAAGCTCTTCTCCGACATGATCGACATGGGCAAGGGTCTCGATGCAATCGAGAAAAAATATGGCGGCCTTTCTCCGGGCATCACCGACAACCTTTCCCAGCTCAGTACGATCATGTCTTCCCAGGCGAAGCAGATCGCGCAGGCTAATTCCGTCGCCGATCATAAGGCATACGATAACACGATCTGCGAGATGCTGGTCATGGTCAGCGAAGCCTGCGCGGCATTCTCCGCCTTCAGCAATATCTGGACAAAATCGGTGACCGGCGTCCTGAAGAATATCGCCCTTGACAAAGGGGTCCCAGGTGGGGTAGGGGCTGCTGCCGGTAGTGCCGGTACTCCGGGAACGACGACCAGCCTTGGTAAAGAGGCGGGTAAAGTCGCGGCCACCTCCGTCCTCGATGCCGAATCCATGAGCTCGGCTATGGGTGTCAGCGGTTTCACCGGAGACCTGGTGCAGATGTGCAGCGATTATTTCCTGAAAAAATATTGCGCCGTGATGTCGGGAGATGTGAAGCAGGATTATAAATGTACGTTTACCAATAAAGATAATATCACCTGGTGGGACTATTCTTACACGACGGAAGCGACCATCAGCCTGCGATACCCGAAGAGCGGCAGTACGGGAAAGATCATAAAAATGAAAGGGAATATTGAAGGCAACGCGACGAAATTCACTATCTATCAGAAGGCCAGCGAACAAGACGAATATAAGAAGGCCATGAAGAACCGGGCCAGCCTTTTTTCGATATGCCTGTATACGCCTGCGGCCGCGCCCTTCTCTACCAGCCAGGCGGATAAGAATGTTGGCTTTGGGGCCGTTGCCCGGGCCATCGTCACCCCTGCCTATTTCAATATCCCCATCGATGCGGATTACGACACCGAGGCCCAGAAGCTAAAGATCTATTGCAACGAAGCGATCGTCGATTTCAGCGGGCAGGTTAAATATGTGTATGCCTATATTGCTATTGCGGCTGGCATCCCGCTGGTGACCAGGGTGGAGTATCCGATCAACAAGGTCAAGCTGACCATGGCCAAGGTGATCGAAAAGAACAATGATTTCACCATGCAGACCGATGCGAACCACAACCTTTTCTTTACCAAGACAGCCAACTTCCGTCTGGGCGCAGGCAGCCCCATCGAACACAATATTAATCTAACGGTAACTGCAAAAAGCGAATAGCGATTTGTTTCAATTCCCCGAGTATGAGATATATCCCTTCATTAGCTTCCTTATTCGTGTTCTGGGTAATTTTATCCGCAACGTCATGTACCCAGCAGGCCCCGCCCGAAAACCTTATCGTCAACGGAGATGCGGAAACGCCGAAATACGACTCGGTCCCTGCGGGCTGGCTAAATGTCCAGGGGCATTGGGTGTCGTTTGAAGAGGACAGCGTCCATCACGATGTGGTGTATGCGCAGCATGGAAAGTATATTTTCTTCGCCGGGAACGACACGCTTGGCATTTTACAACAGGATGTCGATGTGTCGAAATGGGCTCATGGCATCGATGCGCAAAAACAGCAGTTTATCTTCAGCGGGTATGTTCAGTCCCTTGACCAGGGACCCAATTCGGATCAGTCGGCGCTTAGTATTGCGGGCATGGACAATTCAAAAGGCAAAATCTTGTATACCTTCTCCGATACGACCCGGTCGATGGGCAAATGGCTGCCGGTCACCGATACCTTTATGGCGCCGGTCAATACCCGGTTTATCCGCATCCGCATGGTCGCGATCCGGCATGTCGGTGGGGACAATGACGGATATTTTGACAATTTTACGCTTACGACCCGCGGGATGGGTTCTCTGCCGGTATGGGTCTGGATTGTATTGGTTGTGCTGGTTGCCGGCGGGGCTGGGGGGATCGTTTGGTGGAGGCGGAGGCGCCATTTATGATGGTAATACAGCAGCGGACCGGACGGTATGCCGATCTGTCTCCGGTCCCTGTAAAGTTTTGAGAGCGGACTACTGGTTTTATGGATTTATCGGTAATTTTATTTCGATATAACATAACCATGCAAAAAGAATGGCAGAACACTCCCGCATTATTACTCGTTGACATCCAGAAAGGCCTGGACGAGCTGGAATATTATGGTGGAGAACGAAACAATCCTTCAGCGGAGCACAACGCAAGCCTCCTCCTGCAATACTGGAGACAGCAAAGCTGGCCTTTATTCCATATCAAACATTGCTCCGTCACGCCGGGTTCTCCGCTGACGGAGGGACTTCCCGGGAATGAACACAAGGACGAGGTAAGGCCTCTCCCAGGCGAACCGGTGATCCGGAAGAATGTAAACAGCGCCTTTATCGGCACCGATCTCAGAGAGCGACTGGATGCACAGGGCATACGCACGGTTGTCATCATCGGTCTCACGACCGAGCATTGTGTCTCTACGACTGTGCGCATGGCGGCTAACTACGGCTATGATACCGTGCTGGTATCCGATGCGACCGCTGCCTTCCGAAAAAAAGGGATTAACGGAGAACCGATCCCGGCACAGGTGGTACATGATGTTAACCTGGCCACGCTCAACGGAGAATTTGCGGAGGTGGTGGAGACCGCGGATATTCTGGGGCGTAGGGTAGGGGTATAAATGCGACCAAAGAGATTTTTAAATATTTTTTTTAAATCTTTTGGCGCTAACAGATCCGGGCTTTTTTGGTAGGGTTATGTATATTTGACATTATGACATCTGCTGAACTAAAAAACATACAGGCTCCTCTTAAGGATAAATATAAGGAGCAGGCCGGGTTGGCCATGATCACCTTAAAAGCAAAGGGCAATATCGGTGAAGGCATCTCCTGTAAAGTGGATACCGGCCGTGCGCTGGTGGAAGCCGGTCTTCATCCCGCCACCGGAGGAACAGGAATACTGGCCTGCTCCGGCGATATGCTGCTGGAAGCCCTGGTGGCCTGTGCCGGCGTCACGCTGACTGCGGTGGCCACAGCGATCGGAGTCGAGATCAAAGGCGGCACCATCGAGGCCGAGGGCGATCTTGACTTTCGGGGAACGCTGGGTGTTTCTAAAGAAGCTCCGGTGGGTTTCAAGGTGATCAGGCTGAGGTTTCATGTTGATTCAGCGGCAACGGAAGAACAATTGGCCAGCCTGGCCAAGCTGACGGAAAGATATTGCGTGGTCTATCAGACCCTTTGCGGCGGGGTCAAAGTCGATACTTCGTACAGCACTTCATAGCGGAAACCGGGAAGCCAATCCAAACTCAAACAACATGTCAACGATCCCAGGGCTCGAACGCTGGAAAAATAAGTAGTCTGTATGAAAAAACACCTGTTCCTTCTTTTATTACCGGTCAGTATATTTGCCCAAAACAGCCACTCTTTTGATGCCTATATGGAGGCTCAGGCTGAGCTTTACAGATTCAGCGGAAATGTACTGGTAGCCGTCAAAGGAAATGTAGTATATAAGAGATCGTTTGGCTTTGCCGATCAAAATACAAAGAAAAAACTTGATAGTAACAGCATCTTTGATTGCGGATCCATAGCCAAGGAATTTACCGCCGTGGGTATCCTTTTATTAAAGGATAAAGGTAAGATCAGCTACTCGGACACCCTTCGAAAATTCTTTCCTGAACTCCCTTATTGTAATATCACGATTCAACAACTGCTTACGCATACTTCCGGTGTGCCTGATGGGTCTGAGGTGGTGACCCAGGCCTTTGATCACCAGAAGATCGCCACCAATGAGGACCTTATCCGATTATTGGCGAGTGAAAAACCACCCGTTTATTTTAAACCTGGTGAAGACCTCATGTATTCCGGAACGGGTTTTAATCTCCTGGCCTGTATAATTGAAAAGGTATCCGGACAATCTTACAATGCCTATATGGATCAGCAGGTTTTCAGACCACTTGGAATGACCCACACCCAGGTTTCCAATGGATACAGGTCCGGGAAAACTATCCCCGGCTATGCCTGGGGATATGTGTATTCCGACAGCTTGAAAAGATATCAGCGTGCCGACAGCCTGGAGACGGGCTGGACAAGCTATCTGACCGGTATCACAGGAGAGGGAATGATCATTACGACCACGGGAGATCTTTTAAAATGGGATCGTGCGCTCAACGCCCATAGTCTGCTTACAGAAACGACCCAGCAGGAAATGCTCTCTCTTCAGGCTGAAAAAAAGACGGTCCCAAAAGTTCAGTTTGGTTATGGGATAAGAGTAGGGAGAAATGAGGTCGGAAATTACATTTTTCATAACGGGTGGTATCCTGGGTTTGAAAGCATGCTTATGTGTTATACGGATCAGGATATTACAGCCATCGTATTATCCAATGACGAATCCCACTCGGAGTTTATTGCCGATGCCCTTGTCGCGATCGTTTTGAATAAAACCCCGGCAATGCCATCGGTCCATAAGGCGATCAGCATAGCCCCTGCTTCCGATAAATATTTCGGCAAATATCTGATGGCCCTCAGCAGGCCTCCGTATATGGTTACATTCCCTGTAGATCTTGCCAGAAAAAATAATAAATTTTATATTCATCCGATGAGGGGCTCAGACATAGAGCTGAAGCCGGAATCTGAAACGAAATTCTTCTTTGCCGATGGGACCGATCAGCAGATAGAATTCGAGACCGACCCCGGCGGAAACCTTTTTAAAGTATGGCATACTGCGTGGGGGATAAAAAAGGAACTGAAGAAGGTTGGTTAAACAGGCTGATCCGGGGCTTCGATCTCCTGGTTGTTCCGCTGCCTTGCCAAAATCACTGCGGTCACGGACTTTCCCTTTATTTCACCCGCTGCCCAGCCATCTGCTTCCCTCCCTGGTAAAGGATGATCTTATCGTATGCTCCGTTGGCGTCGGGGTTGAATTCCAGCTCGGCGCTCACCTCCTTTACAAAGAACATATTGTCCTTCTCCGGGTAAAGCCGCACTTTCTGCTGCCCGGTCGGCTGGGCCATCAGATGCCCTTGTTCCCAGGTAATATCGATCTTAAATCCAGGGATCTGGAAGACGCCCACATATCGTTTCAGCAGACTGCTGTCCACCTGGACCTCCTTCTTTGGCACCGGCAGCGCATAAGGCTGCTGGTATAAGATGGCCAGCAGCGAGTGGGTGAGCGAATCCAGCCCGTTGTTGGAGGCGTTGCTGAGCAGAATGACACAGACATCGTCTTCCGGTATCCTGGTGATATTGGTTGTAAACCCGAAGATGGAGCCTCCATGACCCACTCTGCGCCGTCCGTAAACGGAGTCGATAAACCAGCCAAAACCATACTTGTTTTTTACAGGCGTATAGGCCAGCTCCAGCGAGGAGGACCGGATAACCGCGCCCGACAGCAAAGCCTTGTGCCATTTATAGAGATCGCCCGCGGTTGAATAGATGGCTCCTGCGGAAAAGGAGACGGAAGAATCCACGATTGGCGCCTCTGCCTGGGTATTACCAGACAGGGAATAATAGCCGGTGGCTTTTTCCGGATCATTCAGGTGGGTAAAGTCAAAGCCGCTGTGCTGCATATCCAGCGGACCGAAGATATATTTATGTACCGCTGTCTCGTAGGGCATTTTTGTGGCCTTCTGTATGATATAGCCCAGCAGCGAATATCCGGAATTGCTGTATCTCCAGTCCGCTCCGGGCTGAAAATCCAGTGGCTTATCTTTAATGAGCGCCATCATCTTTTCCTCCGTTGAAGGTTTGACGGCCTCCGTCTGCATAAACGCCCTGTCGCTGGTGTAACTGTAGACGCCCGAGGTATGGCTGAGCAACTGTGCGACCGTGATCTTGTCCCCATTGGGGTAATCCGGATAGAATTTGTTCAGCTTATCGGAGAGGGAAAGCTGGTGAAGCTCGACCAGCCGGAGGATAATGGCCGACGTGAACTGTTTGGTGATGGAGCCCAGCTGGTAGATCGTCCCGGCATCGTTAGACGTGTTATTCTTTGCATTCTTCAGGCCATATCCTTTTTCGAGGACCACCGTGCCTTTACGGGCCACGAGGACCGATCCATTGAATTTATCCTGTTTGGCAAAGGTCGTCACCGCCTCATCCAGTTTCTGGCGGACATCCTGAGCCAGCAGGGATTGGCCCCAACAAAATATCAACAGGAGGATAACAGTCTTTTTCAGCATCGTCTGGGATTTGGAATGTAAGGTAAGAAAATATCACATGCTCCCTTAGACGCGCCGGAAACCGGGAGGTTACAGGTCTTTTTTGTACCTTTGGGGCCTCCTGCGGATCTTAATAATCCACCACTTTACTTTATGGAAAAACCTTTATTCCGGGAAGCCTTAAAATTTTGGTTCAGACTGGGTTGGATAAGTTTTGGCGGCACGGCGGCGCATATCGCCATCATGCACGATTTTCTGGTCGATAAGAAAAAATGGATCAGCAACAGCAAGTTCCTGCACGCGCTCAGCTTGTGTATGATCCTGCCCGGACCGGAAGCGCAGCAGCTCTCCATCTTTATCGGAAGTCAGCTTCATGGCAAGAAAGGGGGACTGGCCGCCGGTATCCTGTTTGTCCTGCCCTCCATGTTCATCCTGCTTGCGCTCAGCATCATTTATGTTTTGTTTGGCAATCTGCCGTGGATATCGGCTATGTTCAATGGATTGAAGCCGGCAGTCATCGCGCTGATCATCATCGCCCTGATCAGACTGGGGCAGAAAGCGCTGCGCGGTGTGCTGCATATTATTGTCGCGTCGGCTGCTTTTGTCTGCATGTATTTCTTTGCTGTTTCGCTGCTGGCCCTTATGGCGGGCGCCGTCATTCTGGCTATTGTGATAAGATGGACCAGGCCATCCTTGTTTCATAATAAAGCGACAGTAGAAGAAGCGGCGGAAGAACAGGGGTATTATATCAATAAATACAGCGTTGCCTGCGGTGACGGATTAAAACTGGGCCGCATACTCAAACTGACGGCCGTGTTTGTGGCGATATGGTTCGTTCCTTTTACCCTTTTCTCTCTGTTTGCCAGCGATCTTCCTTTCTGGAAAGGGCTGTCTCTTTTCTTTACAAAAACGGCATTCGTCACGATCGGCGGGTCCTATACCGTTATCCCATACGTCGCACAGATCACGGTTACCAAATTTCACTGGCTGAGCAAGCTTCAGATGATGGACGGTTTTGCCCTCGCAGAGACGACCCCCGGGCCATTGATCATTGTACTCGCGTTTGTGGGGTTTATGGCAGGGTACAATCAGTTTAACGGCTCCTTATTAATGGGTACGGTCGGCCTTTTGGCGGCAACTTTCTATACTTTCCTGCCCTGTTTCCTGTTTGTCTTTGTCGGCGCACCGGGGGTCGGGAAAACAGAGAACAACCCATTGATCCAGGGAATGCTGGGTCTGATAACGGCTGTGGTGGTGGGCGCCATATCAGATCTCACTATCTTTCTTGGAAAGAACGTTATTTTTTTACAAGGGATCGCGGCGGTAAGAAATATCCAGATCGTACCCTTGTTATGGGTGGTCATTTCCCTTATCCTGCTGAAGAGATTCCGGTTGAATGTGATCGCTCTTATCGGGTTGAGTATTTTATTTGGCCTTGTACAATATCTTATCGGGAATTTGAAATAGTTTCTGCGGCTTCATTCTGATCGTAAACTTTTTACCGGGTTGGCCAATGCTACCCTGATGGCCTGATAGCTGACCGTCGCCAATGCTATCGCCACCGCCAGCACGCCGCCGGCCAGAAATACCCATCCGGAGATCTGGACACGGTAAGTATAATCCTGCAACCATTCGTTCATGGCCCACCAGGCCAGGGGAGATGCGATAAGCAGGGCAATGAATACGAGGAGTAAAAAATCCCCTGATAAAAGCGTAACCACCTGTCCGATCCGCGCGCCCAATACTTTACGGACGCCCATTTCTTTTGTGCGTTGTTCTGCCGTGAACATGGCCAGCCCCAGCAATCCCAGGCATGAAATAAAGATGGCCAGGAAGGCAAAGCCATTGCTCAGCTTTCCGATCACCTCTTCGCTCTTGTATAGTTTCTGATATTCCACGTCGGAGAACTGGTAGGAAAAAGGGAATGCCGGATTAAGCTGTTTGCACAACAATTCCAGGTTCGCGAGCACTTGCTTCGTCTTGCCGGGTTCCGTTCTGATCAGCGCGCTGCCGTAGGTGTCGTTCTCCCCAAAGCGGAGGATCAGCGGACCGATCGGGTCGTGCAGGCTGGCGAAATGAAAATCTTTTATGATTCCGATGATCGTTCCCTTTCTCCCCCAGAAGGTCAGGGGACTGCCGACGGGATGTTTATATCCGATCTTGAGGGCAGCCTTTTCGTTGATGAGGTAGCCGGCCGAATCCGTTCCTGACGCTTGTACAAAATCATGACCCTCCAGCACCTGTAGTTGCATGGTCCGCGCGAAGTCGTATCCGACGGATGCGTTGAAAAAGGATGGCCTGAGATCGGGAGCTTTCCCTTCCCATTCCACGGCGACAGTGCCATTGTCTATCACGGTGGGTGCATTGCTCATTCTGGTCACCTGCCGGATACCGGCAAGTTTGACAGCTTCCTGCTTGAACAGATCATATCGTTTGAGCAATTCACCATCAAGCGGTATATAGAGGAGGTTTTCCCGGTTATATCCCAGGTTCCTGGTCTGGATATATTTCACCTGTTGGGAGACGATGATCGTGCAATTGATCAGCACGATCGACAGCACGAACTGAAATACCACCAGCCCTCTACGGAAAAAGACAGCGCCGGAGCCAAATTTCATCGTTCCTTTCAAGACCTTCACGGGTTGAAAAGAAGAGAGAAAGAAGGCTGGATAGCTGCCTGAAATAAAGCCGGTCACCATCGCGAGGCTGGCCAGTTCCAGCCAGAAAGCCAGCTGCGAAACCGGCAATACCATCTGCTTGCCGGTAATTCCATTAAACAAAGGCAGCAATATGCTCACCAGCAACAGGGCGACCCCCACGGCAACAAATGCTTGCAGGAGCGCCTCCCCGATAAATTGTCCGATCAGCGAGCCGCGCATGGCGCCTACCACTTTGCGCACGCCGATCTCCCGGGCGCGTTTTATGGAACGTGCTGTGGTCAGGTTCATAAAATTAATGCAGGCGATAAGCAGGATAAAAACGGCAACGATGCTGAAGAGGTGGACATACTCTATCCTTCCGCCGCTGATCTCTCCGTTCTTAAAATTGGAATGAAGATACCTTTCGTCAAACCGCTGCATACCCAGCTCGACCCGATGGCCGGGGTCAGGCTTTCCATAGCGGGCCATGAAATTTTTTACTTTTGCTTTTACGGCCCCGGCATCGGCGCCTTCTTTCAACTGTATGACCGTTAGCGGACCGGAATTACCCCATTGATCCATCCAGGGGTAATCGGTGAAATAGGCTTTCCAGCTTAGCATGAAGTCAAACTTCAGCGATGAGTTTTCCGGCACATCGTCGAATACGGCGGTAACGGTGAAGTCTTTTGCGTTGTCGCGGCGCATGGTCTTACCCATGGCTGCCGCAGGGCTTCCGAAGAAACGGGTGGCCATCGATCTTGAAATTGCTATGCTCAGCGGTTCGCTTAGCGCGGAAAGGGATTTGCCCTGCAATAAAGGGAAGCTGAACAAGTTGAAAAAATCTTCACCTGCATAGGCCCCGTTCTCTTTGATGGTCTTGTTGCCTGCCCGGAATGTATATTGATCGGACCAGTCCGAGCTCATCGCATATTGCACTTCGGGAATGGATTTTTTCAATTCCTCACCCAGCCGCGCGGGAACTTCATAATCGCCGCTGATCTTACCATCGGCAAATTCCCGCTCGTAAAGGACATACAGCCGGTCTTTGCCGATGTGGAATGCATCGATGCTCCGTTCATCCTGCACCCAGAACAAGATGAGCAGACTACAGGCCATCCCAAGTGCCAGCCCGAGAATATTAAGGGTGGAAAAGGATTTGTTGTTCCATAAATTCCGCCAGGCCGTCGTCAGCAGATTTTTTATCATGTGTTCGATTTTTAGACCGGTCCTTAAAAGTACCTTTTTTCCATATCTTTAGTGATCAATACAACCACCATGCTTTCTGCTTCTTCGTCCAGACTATTTATCTTCCTCCTGCTTTTGCTGCTGTCGCTTTGTTCGGTTGCACAGGACAAAGGAACCTTGTCGAATCCCTATGTGCTGAACCCCACACCGACTACCGTAGTTTGGGGACATTACTGGTCGGAGACGCCACCGGTTCTTCGTATCAGATCGGGAGACTTCGTGAAGATCCGGACCGTCCTGACCTCCAACCCCGAGCGGCTGGAAGCAGCCGGCGTTCCTCCCGATCAGGTCGAAAAGGAATTGCGGGATGTACAGGCGGTCAAGGACCGGGGACCGGGTGGCCATGTGCTCACAGGACCCGTCTTTATCGAGGGAGCGGAACCCGGCGACGTGCTGGAAGTTCATTTTCAGGCCATCGAGCTGGCCATACCTTACGGATACAATGCCATCGGTCAGAATGGTTTTTTGTCCGACGAGATCTTCGACCGGAAGATGCGGATCGTCCCGCTCGACAAGGAAAAGATGACCGGTCATTTTGCGGATGGGATAGACATCCCGCTGCATCCTTTTTTTGGCAGCGCGGGCGTAGCCCCTCCAAAGGAAGTCGGACGGTGGAACAGCGCACCGCCATGGATCAATGCTGGAAACCTCGATAACAAAGAGCTGGTCGCGGGATCGTCGCTTTTTATCCCTGTCTATGTGAAAGGCGCATTGTTCGAGATCGGGGATGGTCATGCCGCCCAGGGAAATGGAGAGGTGGATATCACCGCCATCGAAACCTCTCTGATCGGTACAATCCAGTTTACCATACACAAAGGCAAGAGCCTGCATTGGCCAAGGGCGGAGACGGCTGCCCATATCATCACCATGGGCTGTGACCGGGACCTTAATGCAGCTACTCATATCGCGGTCCGTGAAATGATCAGCTATCTGATGGATGAAAAGAAACTGTCGCAGGCAGATGCCTATATGCTTTGCAGCGTGGCGGTAGATGTCGACATCACGCAACTGGTCGATGGAAATGTGGGCGTTCATGCGATGTTGCCAAAATCTATTTTTGTAAAAAAATAATC
>DATHHO010000083.1:0-29143 GCA_035317125.1 Puia sp. | reverse complement strand
AAAGTTCCCTTCTGGTTCCAGCCTTTTTATAAGCCTGGTAAAAAGGTCGCCCGTACCCGGGACTGGGCCAAAAAACTCGAAGAGGTCGTGAAGCTGGCCCCCGGATGGGATATCGGCTTCGTGGTGGGCGTACCGGGATGGATCCAGTTGTGCATAGAAAAAGTGATCGAGCGGTATGGCCTGAAAAATATTCACGAGATGTGGCCCAACCTGGGGTTCTTTGTACATGGCGGCGTTTCATTCGAGCCCTATAAGAAGGGATTTGAGAAACTGCTCGGCAAACCCATTACGTATATAGAGACTTATCTGGCTTCGGAAGGATTCATCGCCTATCAGGACCTGCAACATTCAAAAGGCATGCGCCTGGTGACCAACGAGCATATTTATCTGGAATTCGTGCCCTTCGACAGTAAGAATTTCGACCAGGACGGCAATCTGGTGGAAAATTCCGAAGCGTTCATGATCCACGAGGTAGAGGAAGGGAAGGACTATGCCATCCTGCTGAGCACCAGCGCGGGGGCTTGGCGCTATCTGATCGGCGATACGGTGCGCTTTTTGAATAAAGAACGCTGCGAGATCATCATTACAGGCCGTACAAAGCATTATCTGAGCCTGGTCGGGGAGCATCTCAGCGTGGACAACATGAACAAGGCTGTTCAGCTGGCCAGCGAAGAGCTGAATATCTCCATTCCCGAGTATACTGTAGCCGGCGTTCCCCATGGCCTGTTCTTTGCGCATCAATGGTGGTTGGCCAGCGACGATCAGGCAGACCCGGCCGTCCTGAGACAAAAGATCGATGACAAGCTGAAAGAGCTGAATGATGATTATGCTGTAGAAAGGGACAGCGCGTTAAAGGATATTTATGTGAACGTGCTGCCCGAGGCAAAATTCATGGAATTCATGCAATTGAAAGGAAAAATAGGAGGACAACATAAATTCCCCCGGGTTCTCAAAGGAAAAATGCTGCTGGACTGGCAGCGGTTTTTGGAAACGGGGGTCGTTTAATTGTGAGTCTCCTCACAACTCACAAAAGATATTGTTATGACAGAGGCCATATTGAAAGGACTGGCATTGGGATTTGTTCTTGCGCTCTCGGTGGGGCCTATCATTTTTACCATTATAAAACAGAGCCTCGATAACGGGCACAAAGGCGGTTTCAGCTTCGTGGCCGGGGTATGGATCAGCGATATGCTGCTGGTCGTGCTCAGCAATACCCTTACAGAGCTCGTGGCCCAGCTGCTGGAACATACAAAAGCCATTGCCTTCAGCGGCAGCGCTTTTCTGATCGCCATGGGGATATACTTTGTCTTCTTCAAAAAAGTCCATCTGGGCACCGATTCACAGGGAAAGACCATCCGGTTCCGCAAACGCGATATGGCAAGGGTCTTTGCATCCGGCTTTATCATCAATACGCTGAACCCCGGCGTCATCCTTTTCTGGCTGGGGAATGCTACAGTGCTCTCCCTTACCCATACCCTTCAGGACCGGATCATCATATTCTCCGTATGCCTGCTGGTGAATATGAGCGCCGATGTGGGAAAAGTAATGATGGCGGGTAAGCTGCGCAGTAAGCTCAACCTGCGTACCCTTTCGATCATCAATAAGATCTCGGGCACCATCCTCATCGGATTTGGCATCGCCCTGCTCTGGGGGGTTATCTTTTTTGCGCATAAAATAAAATGAGCCGCCGCATCATCATATCGATCCTTTTTCTCCTGCCCGCCCTTGCCTGGGCCCAGACTGACCTCCTGATCTTGAAAAACAACAGGTCGAATGTCTTTACCTATACCACCGGCGCCGAGCTCCAGATGAAGACGGTCTATGACCAGTGGCTCCAGGGAACGATCAGCGACCTGCGACATGATAGTATCTATATCAACGGCGCCGCCTTTCATTATCATGAAATTGCGGCTATCCGTATCATGCACAATAATTTCAGCAATTCTGTCCTGGCAGCGGGTATGCTCGTTGCCGGCGGTGGGATCTTTGTGCTGGGAGCCGTGAACGGCCTCTACCGGGGCGATAAGTCAAAGGACTGGTACACCGGGTCCGGGCTCGTCACCGGCGGCGCCCTGCTGGTGGTAGGCTTTTTGCTTACAAAGACCCGCTATAAAACCTACAGGCTGGGGAATAAATACCGGCTCGAATATCTTACCCTCAACCCCAATAAAAAGTGATTTCCATTCGTTTGGGGACAGTCAGTATATTGCAACCGTAAATCTATTGGATGCCTCTTAAAACAAAAGGACTGTTTCCCAGAGCATGGCGGGTGATCAAACGGGTTGTACTCTTTTTATTTTTCTTCCAGCTATTTTATATTCTCCTGTTGAAATGGGTGGATCCACCCATTACCCTTACTCAGCTGGGCAGCGTGTTCCGGGGCGAAGGGCTCAAGCGCGACTATGTTGGCATGAAAAATATTTCCCCTTATGCAAAACTGGCGGTCATCTGCTCGGAGGACCAGCTTTTCCCGGACCATGATGGGTTCGATTTCAAGTCGATCGAAAAGGCGATGAAGCACAATCAGAAAAGCAAGTCGCTGCATGGGGCCAGCACGATCAGCCAGCAGGTGGCCAAGAATGTTTTCCTCTGGCAGGGCAGGAGCATGTTCCGAAAAGCGCTGGAGGTCTATTTCACGTTCATGATCGAGCTGGTCTGGGGCAAGAAAAGGATCCTGGAACTGTACCTCAATGTCAGCGAAATGGGGAAAGGCATCTATGGCATCGAATCCGTATCCCGTCATATGTTCAACAAGCCCGCAAAAAACCTGTCAAGACTGGAAGCGGCCATGATAGCAGCCAGCCTGCCCAACCCGAAGATCTATACCATCAGGCCTCTGTCCAAACACGTGGCGTTCCGGTCCTCCTGGATCCTTGTCCAGATGAACCATTTCCAGGATGATCCCGATATTCAAAAGTTATTACAGTAAATGCCGCTCATCTGCCCGCTTCCCGCCCAATCGCAATCCCCGCAATTAATCCGGGTCCAATGCGTGCTGCATACTTCACGGCATGCTCAGCGGGATGCTCAGGCTGTTCAGAGAAGGGCGACCGGGGACAGCCGACGGTATGGCATAACGCAGGATATAATCCCCTTTTGGCAAATCCCCTTTCAGCAACGCGGCAGATTGCGGAGGTGGCCACCGCATACCCGGTCCGGCGATCTCGCGGAGGACAAGGCCGCTGGGAAAATAACCCAGCAGACTATCGTTCCTGAAAATACCAAGCTCCACGGCAATGCTGTCATAAGGCGGTCGCTGGAGCAAAGGCAGGGAGCCGGCAGGGATCAGCGGCTTCCCAGCCCGAAGGCTGATCCTTGAAAAAGAAAAATACGGCGAGATCATTTTCCCCCCATCGTGCTCCCAGCCCGGCGCATGGACCTTTTCATTCAGCACCTGTTTATCATAAGGACCGATCACGTATACCCGTTTTCCGGTAAAAGAATCTTCCATTGGCCAGAAATTATAATTGTTACGGCGATATTCCGGCGTATTCAGCGACATGGCCGGTATGCCGGTATAGAACCAGTACTTGGACGGCTTCTGATAAGAATCGATAAAGACCACCGGATTTTTGTCCGACTGCTCCCGGATAGCCGCGGCCCAGCGCTTGTTACCGTGGAACTCATCCCTCGGCACCAGCAGGGAAGGGTCCGGGTCCGAGATCATATAGACCCGTGCGGCCATGACCAGCAACAGGGTCACTGGCGCCAGCCGGTAGATCCATCTGCGGGACCGCGGATTTTCCTGGAGATACTGATGGCTCAGCACCACCAGACCGATCAATGCCGGAACGGTCCAGTTGGCTTCCACGCGGCCCCTCAGGGCGAAGAACAGGAAAAATGCGTAAAAGCCCACCATGGTATACTTCAGTGCCTTTTCGACCCGACCCCTCGTACGGTAGGCAAATGCAGCCCAGAGCAGGAGGAAGCCCGCAACCGGCCCGGCCAGCAACAACTGCCCTCCCAGATAATCCAGTGTAAAGCGGAGGCGGTAGTGCTCCACATTTCTCCCGAACAACTGGTATTGCACGGAAGGAAAGCCGTTCTTGTATTGCCACCAGAGATGCGGGGAGAAAAGTAATATGGCGATGCCGGCGACAAGCCAGGTCTGATATCGGAGCAGGAGACGCGGATAGGAGAGCAGCGTGAAAAAAAGGATCAGCAGCCCATGGTATTTACTATAGCAGAGCAGGGCGATAACGATCCCCAGCAGCAGGATATTCGCCACGCTCATCTTTTGCACAAAACGGCCATATAGTAAAAAGAAAAGACTGGCAAACAGCAGAAGAGGAATATCCGGAACGGCGATTATCCCTCCCAGTTGTATAACGGCTATCCCGCTGACAATGGCATAGAACAACAGGTCGTTACGGCGGGAGATAAGCTGACCGATCAGATAAAGGGTGAACGTGCTGCAGGAAAGAATAAGCAGTCTTACCCCGAATTCATTCCGGAAAAAAAAATAACCCACCCGGATGAGCAGGGAGATCATGGGCGGGTGATCGAAATATCCCCATGCAGGCCAACGGGAATAGACCCAGTAATAGGCCTCGTCGTCGGACAATTCGGTCATGCCCGCCTGGATAAGGTTCAGGAGCAGCCAGACGCCGAAGAATAGGACCCTATGGTGTTTGCGTAACACGGATCAGCTTGTTTACCGCTTTAATGGCTGCATTCAGCCGTTGCTCAGCCTCTCCGCCGATCTCGGTCCAGGGGGTGTGCTGATTGATCATACTGTCTCTGTAGATATGAAAAAGTTTTTCCCGGGTGGCGGGATCGGGATATTCGCGCAGCTCCTCGTTTTCCCAGGGCAGGTCCGTCCGGCAGAGCAGGTAGCCATCGTATCTCCTGTTCAGGATCTGGTTCAGGATCCACGGATCACAATTTCCAAAGACAAATTCGCTCCACACCTTCATCACATACATATCCGTATCGATAAAGAGCAACGGCTGTCCTGCAGCTCCTCCTGGACGCTCGGGCTCATCGGCGGTTCCAGTCAGGTCCGGACCGGCCATTCCCACCCCGGCTAATTTCTTTTCCAACTCCGCTGCCCTTGCATCCTCCAGCTCCAGCTGCCCCCTGGCGATGGTCAGCAGGTCTTCATACTTGTAGCCCATTCCATGCCGGTGCAGATATTCCCGGGCATATTCAGGCACCCAATCCGTCTGATAATATGCAGCCAGTTGTTGGCACAACGTGCTTTTTCCCGTGGACTCGGGACCGATCACGACGATTTTTTTAAGCAAGGCCATGCATGATTTTCTTTCTCCAGCTTATATACCCCATGACAGCGAGGATAAGGAATACCAGATATTGAAAGCTGGTAAACACCAGATGTTTATAAAAATTCAGCGGCACCGACGCGAGATCGGTAATGATCCACCAGGTCCAGTTTTCCAATTTCTTTTTATTCATCAGCCACATGCCCGTAAAGGCCGCGGCAGACGTAAGCGCATCCGCCTGGGGAACCGTGCTGTCCGTGAATTTTTTTAAAACGGTGTACAGGACTACCCAGCAGCAGGCAAAGAATATCAGGGAATTTCTCCAATCTTTTGCATTGGATTTTGTAATGATCAGGGCGATGTGCCCGTCTTTTTTCCGGGACCATAATATCCATCCCCAGACGCTCATAACGGTATAATAGAAGTTTACGCTGGCATCCGCATACAATCCATGGACGAGGTAGAGGTAAATAAATATAGCCGTGTTGATCATACCCGTCGGATAGACCAGGATATTTTCCATGCGGGAGAAGGCCACGCTCGCTATGCCGCAGACGACCGCTATGAATTCCAGCCAGGTGGTTTGTTGCAGATCCGCGGAGAACCGCAGGTAGAGTTCGTGTAGATTCAAGGGAAAGTTTATTCAGCCTCCGCGACGACTTCTTTTACTTCGGGGATCATGCGTTTCATCATCCCTTCGATGCCCGCTTTGAGCGTTATCATGGAAGACGGGCAGCCCGAACAGGAACCCTGTAACATCAGGTTCACGACACCCTCGTTATAGCTTTTGAACTGGATCGCGCCACCGTCCATTTCTACGGCCGGCTTTACATAGTTTTCCAGCAGCTCCTTGATCCTTTTCACCACATCGTCATCGTCTGCATCGATCGTATTGCCTTCAGACTTCACCACCACAACATCTTCTTCATTGATCACCGGCTTTCCTTCTTCCAGGTATTCTTTCAGGAACTGGCGGATCGCGGGGATCACGTCATTCCAGTCGGTATCGGCGGTCTTGGTCAGGGTTACGAAATTGCTGGCGATAAACACGCTCTTTATAAAGGGGAAAGCGAAAATTTCAATGGCCAGCGGAGACGGCCCGGCCGTCCCTACATCCGGGAAATCGATGCTTTTGCCCGGGTACAATAATTTGTTCGCAACGAATTTCATCGTTTCCGGGTTAGGGGTCATTTCGGTATAAATGCTGATGACCGGATTGCCTGTTTTGATCATAACGCTCAATTTAATATGCAAAAATAACAATTCCCACGGACTGCTTGTTTTTATAATCGGGAATTATCGGGCCATCAGCGTGCTGGCAGCCTTCCGGCTGGGATCATGGCCCCGCTGTTCATACCGTTTTGGCTCCGCCGGCGGCCACCGGCCGGTGAGCCCGGCAAAGGCGGTAATTCAGCACATGGGCGACAATGATCAGGATCACGGCGAAAGGAAGGAGCCGGAACTGGTATTCATGCCATAATTGCTTGGCCAGCAGGAGTATCATGCCACCCATGAAGAAAAGTACCGGGGCCAGACGGCGATGGTGATGGCGGAATCCATGCCACAGGGCCCAGGAGCCGATGGCAAAGGCCAGACCGATCATCCCGTATTCAAAGCGCGGATTATCGATAATATTGACGCCAAGGACAGGCAGGCTGGCGATCAGCAACGGCAGAACGGCGCAATGAATGGCGCAAAGCAGCGAAGTCGTTACGCCCAGCGCATCCCAGTTTATCTTTTGCGACATGCCGCGAAGATAAGATAAACGCAACAATGTTGCAAAAAAAATTACCCTATCTTTGCATTCCGGCGGGATCAAGCTGCGACACCCGCTGGGTAAATATATCGGTATGAATAAAAAAAGGTGGTTCCTGGCTGGTTTTTTTTTGGTGCTGTTCCTTGGATTCTATTTTGTCCTGAAACGGGTCATTCCGGGATATGGGGATGTCCAGCTGCCCGTGCTTAGTTATGTGCATCCTTTTTCTTTTACGAACCAGGATGGAAAGAAGGTCACCGAAAAGGACGTGACCGGTAAAGTATTCGTTGCGGAATATTTTTTCACCACTTGCAAGGGCATCTGCCCAAAGATGAATGCCAACGTCAGAACGATATTCCGGAAATATTCGGATGAGCCCGATTTTCGCATACTCTCGCATACGGTGGACCCCGGGACCGATACGGTCGCCCGGATGAAAAGATACGCAGACTCCCTTGGCGCCGATCCGGCAAAATGGTGGTTTCTCACCGGCCGTAAGGACAGCCTTTATAGCATGGCGAGAGGGAGCTACCTCCTCGACGATCCGAAGAACAATACGACGAATATCGATGACCAGTTCATCCACACGCAGTTCATCGCCCTCGTCGATAAAGAGGGGCGCGTGAGAAAGATCTATGACAGCCTGAAGAAAGATGAGCTGGATGAGCTGGAGAAAGATATAAAGGTCCTGCTGAAGGAAAAAGTCTCCAGTCCCCGTTTTGCAAATTCATTGTTCGGCAATAACCCCGGATGATCAACACACAAGCAATGGGAAGACAGATAAACGATATTCTCAAACATAATCAGTTAAGCGTCACCGCAGGTCGCCTCAAGATCCTGGAGTTATTCCTCGGTCATGAGGGAGCGCTTTCACACAGCGATATTGAAAAAAAAGCGGGTGAGAAATTCGACCGGGTAACGGTGTACCGTACACTTCAGGCATTTCTGGAAAAGGGCCTGATCCATACTATACCTACAGCGGATAATTCTATACGGTACGCGTTGTGCAGGGACAATTGTTCCGCAGGTCATCACCATGACGACCATATTCATTTTGTATGCCACTCCTGTGGCAGCACCATGTGCCTGGAAGGCGTCTCCATCCCGGCCATACGGCTCCCCAAAGGGTTTACTTCGCAGCAGGTGGAAATGGTCGTCAGTGGAGTATGCAAAGGGTGTAATGCCTGAAAAGAAGAAAGCCCCGATGTAGAAACACCGGGACTTTTGGTTAAGGCTCTGATTAGTAGCTCGTTTATGAATACGGATGAGCATTCATCCGATCTTTTTTCTTTAAGTGTGTTACAAATATAGCCGTTAAAAAGCATACGAACAAGACCTGGCCATACTACTTTGTGGGTATTTTTTAAAATTTCTCAGGAACAATTCTTCTCCATTTCGGTACTAACGAACTCCATTAATTGTTTGATATGACCTTTTGAAAAGTTAAAAGGCAATTGCGCGGCCTCATATAATTCCGGCAAAGTCCTCGTCCCACCAAGGCTTAACGCCGCCGTATAATTCTCTAACGCTTTCTCTTTGTTCTCTTTATATTGTTTCCACAGGCCGATAGCACCCAGTTGAGCGATGCCGTATTCGATATAATAAAACGGCACTTCGAATAAGTGCAGCTGCCGCTGCCAGGCATGCTGACGGAATGTTTCCAGCCCGCTCCAGTCTGTTACAGGTGAAGAAAAGTCCGACAGGATCTGCATCCACATGGATTTTCTTTCCTCGTTCGTGTGTCCGGGGTTCTCATAAACCCAGTGCTGGAACTTATCGATGATGGCGATCCATGGAAAAATAGAGATCACTCTTTCAAGCTGATGAGTGCGGGCTCTTGCTAAATCGTTTTTATCAGAAAAGAACAAGTCCCAGTGATCCATACTGAATAATTCCATGGACATGCTTGCCACCTCGGCAATTTCCATGGGATAGTCTTTAAAAGCGTTTAATTCCAGGGGATGCGCAAGGAAAGAGTGAATGGCATGGCCGCCTTCGTGGACCATGGTCGTGAGGTCCCCCATCTGACCTGCCGCATTCATGAAGATGAACGGAGCTCCCGTTTCGGCTAACGGACAGTTATAACCGCCAGGTGCTTTGCCTTTCCGGCTTTCCAGGTCGAAGCGACCCATCTCTTTCATAGTGCGCAGACAATCGCCGAAAAAGGGGTTGAGGCGGTCAAAACATGCCGTCGTCTTCGTGACCAATTCCCCCGCGTCTTTAAAAGGACGCAAAGGATCCGTTCCTGCGGGTTCTGCTTCACTGTCCCAGGGCCGCAGTGTATCCAGGTCCAGTTTCTTCCGCTTGTTCTCATTGATCTTGCTCACCAGCGGCAAGATATATTCCTTGACGGCATCGTGAAACCGGTAGCAATCCTCTTTGGTATAATCGAACCGGCCCAGTTCCTGGAACTTGTAATCCCGGTAATTTGCAAACCCCGCGTTCAACGCGACCTGATGCCGTTTCGCGATCAGCTGGGAATAAAGATCGTTCAGCGCTTCCTTATCCTGTAACCTCCTTTCCTGCATTTTCCGGTACACGTCTTCCCGTAAAGCCCTGTCGGGGCTCTCGAGGAATTTAGACGCCTGTTGTAACGTATATTCCTGCCCGTTGACCTGTATGGTCATCTTGGCGGAAATGACGCCATATTGCTGCGCCATCACGCTCAACTCGGCCTGTAAAGGGATGTTTTCGTCGCGGAACAGCTCGATCCTTTTCTTTACGGACCGCAGATAGCTGAAATATTTTTTGTGATCGAGCTCCTGGACAAACGAATTTTCGACCAGCATCCTGTTCAGACGATCGGCATAAGGCTGGATCTTCGGCTGGATCTCCATGCAGAAATAGGTGAAGGCCTCTTCCAGCGCTTTATTCTCCGTATCGCAGGTCATCCGGATCTGTCGCCAGCAGGCGTCTTCGCTGACCACCGCTTCCATCTCGCTCATGTCCGCAAGCCATTTTTCCAATGCTGTACGGGAATCCAGTTTTCTTTGCTGCAGGTCCAGGAAATAAGGTTCCAGTCCTTCCCAATTCGTAATTATAAAGTCTCCCGGCAGAAAGATCCGCTCGGGTTTGTGCAATTTTGCTGTGTAGTTCATTAACTAACTTTTCTTTTTGGCTGCCTTCTTTGGCTTCTCCGCCGCGGGTGCAGCCTTTTTCTCCGGTACGGCCTTCTTCACCGGTTTTTTTGCCTTCCCGTCCTCATCCGCCCTGGCCTTTGCCTTTGGCTTTTCTGCCGGTTCAGCCTTTTTTGCTTCGGCTTTCTTCGGCTTTTCCGCAGCGGGCGCTTCGGCCTTCTTCTCCGTTACGGCTTTCTTTTTGGCGGGTTTTTCTGCCGCCGCATCAGCCTTTTCTTCGGGCTGCTCTTCTGCATTCTCCTCTACCGGATCGGGAAGCCTGATCTCTACATCATTGTTCTTCAGCACGACAAACCATTTCACCATTTTTTTCAGGTCACTGCTGTAGACCCTTTCAAAATCAAGGTCCGGATAGACCTTGGTGAAATAATTTTTCAGGCCTTTGCTGTCCTTTTCATCGGGCAGTTTTTCTGTGCTGCTCTCCATAGCCTTCAGGATGTCCACCAGGTTCACGTTGTCCCGTACCGTATATATTTCAATACTTTCAAGATGTGAAAAGTTATGGATCCGGCTGGATACGAATTTTGTGCTTTTATCGTCCAGCGAGCGAACGATCGCTCCGTCTGTTTTGCTGTTCAGCAGTTCGTACAATCCTGGCAAACCGGTAACAGCAATGATTTTGTTATATTCCATATTAGTAGTATTCAATACTTTTAAGGGACGTGCAAGTTAAGACGAAACGATCATTTTGACGAGAAATTCTTATTTTCAGGCAAACTCAATTTCCCATCCATATTTTGAATGCTGGCGCTCTTTCCTGGCTGATCACGATCTCTTCCCCGGTTGCCGGGTTCAGGTCGAGGGACAGCTTGCCTTTCACCAATGCTTTTATCCGCCTTACGTGATGAATATTAACAAGGTATTTGCGGTTTACCCGGAAAAAAAGCCCGGGGTCCAGCTCTTTTTCAAGATCGTTGAGCGACCGGTCGACGATGAACTTTTGCCCCGTATGCTCGATGAGAAAGACCAGCTTGTAGGCAGAGTAACAATAAGCGATCTCGGTCGTTTTGATCGTCACCAGATCTATCCCCTTTTTCACCAGAAATCGCTGTCTGTAGCCATTATTCTGGGCAATAGCCTGTATCAGCTGCTTGCACTGACCTTAATGGGTGCGATCATCGGCGCCTGGAGATGACAGCGCCTGATCGATCGCCTTTTTCAGCGTTTCATGATCCGTATAACCCCTGGCAAGCAGATAAAATTTTGACTCGCTTACCTGCAGAAATACGGTAGGGAACCCTGTCACCTTCAGTTGCTTCACCAGCGCAAACTCGTAATACGCTTTTTCCTTATACTCCTCGCTGTGCAGTTTTGTATAGAATTCCTCCGCGGGAATGACATATTTTTCGAGCAGGTGGCGATAGGCTTCGTCGTCGCAGAGATCCCTCCCTTCGGCATGCAGCGCCGATTGAAGGTCCGTCGCAAAGGAAATGGCCAGATCATGATGATAATCCTTGAATACGCATAGCGCAATAGCGGGTTTTTCCGAGCTGGGATACCAGTCGCTCTCTTCCGGGTTATTGATATGCCAGAGCCAGTCCTTCCCAAATCTGATCCCCGTTCGTTCCTCCACCACCCGGTAAGCTTTTTGAATATAAGGGGCCATGATGCGGATATGCCGGGGTTCTTCCGGAAGGATCATGCCTCCCGATAACACCTCAAAAGCCAGCTCCCGGCCATATTCAATAAAGATCTTTCTGATAACGGGGCTGAACCCATAACACCAGCCGCACCAGGCATCGTAACAATAATATAAGGTGGGGGTCATGGGGGCGCTCATGCCGGCAAAGGTACAGCCCTGGGATCAGAATACCGTAGCCCCGGATGGCTCCCTGGACCAGGGTTCGGTGGACGCAACTGCGATCTGTGCGCAGGGAGACGATCAGGAACAAGGCAATTGTACGCTCAACTCGCATCCCTTGCCCGGCGCCGTAACCAACTTCATATTTCCTTTGTAATACTCCACCCGGTTCTGAATATTGTTCAGCCCAAGCCCTTTTTTGATTGCAGCCTCGTCAAACCCCCGACCATTGTCGGTCAGCTTGAGGTAGACCAGATTATCGTACAGGTCCAGGGATATTTTCAGTTCGGTAGCCTGGGAATGTTTCAGCACATTGCTGATCTTTTCCTGGATGATCCGGAAAAGGGCCAGCTTAATGTCCGGGCTGATCTTTTCCTCTTCAAGGTTCTGAAAAGAGACCAGTATGATCAGCAGCTTTCCCGACTGATTGATCTTTTCCACGATGTCCCGGATGGCAGCCGCAAGTCCCAGGTCTTTCAGGGTATAAGGCGTGAGATTGTGCGAGATATTTCTGATCTCTCCGATCACGTTCTGGATATTGGTATAACATCCATCTATGAAACGTGCATCGGCCGGATTATTGCGGGCTATTTCGAGGAAAAGCATACAGGTAGTCAGGATCTGGTTTACATTATCGTGTAATTCGGCAGAGATCTCCCTCCGCTCTTTTTCCTGCGCATCCATGATCGCTTTGATGATCTCCCTTTTCTTTTCGACCTCTTCTTTCTCCAGCATGGTCTCCTGGTTTTTCCTGGCCGTTATATCGATCATGATCCCGTTATAGATCCGGCCTTTTTCCGTCTTCATCGACATGACGGAACTGCCCCTCCACCATTTGATGCTTCCATCCGGATATAACAACCTTCCTTCGAACTCCCACGGCTTTTCCGTCCGGTTGGCCTCGTCTATCGATTCGCGGAGTCTTTTCTTGTCATCCGGATGTATCAGATCGGGATGCTTATAGATATCTTCCTGCCGGACGCCGAAATATTCTTCGATCTTCGGACTTACATACGTGAAGCCAAAACTGCCGTCATAATTTTCTTCCCACTGATAGACCACGCCGGGCACGTTCTGTATAAGGTCCCGGAAACGCAGCTGCTCAGCCAGCAGGTCCTCTTTCACCCGAAGGATCTCGGTGATATCCCTGCAAATGGATACATACCCGATGGTCTGACCTTTCTGGTTCTTTACACAGGATGAACTGATCTCCATGAACAGCTTTTTCCCATCTTTTCCGACCTGAAGTACCTCTCCTTTCCATTTTCCGGTCTCTCTTAATTTTCTCCAGACGAGCTCGCGGGTATCGCCAAGAAACTCATGGAACAACACCTCGGTCACCGGCCTGCCAATGACTTCCTCCTCTTTTGCTCCATATAATTCTTCGGCTTTCTTATTCCAGCTTCTGATATTAAAATCAAGGTCACAGGCGATTACCGGGTCAGCAAGGTTATCCAGCAGAAAGGAAGCAGGATGTAACCATTCATCGGGGATCTCCCGGAGCGTATCGATAAGTTCGGCTCCAGGATCGCCGGAATTCCGGGGGATTTCAGATGTAAAAGGACTGATCAGAGACATGTGACGGGTTTTCAACATGTAAGATGACGCTTTGATCTATAAATGCAAAACAAGTAACATATAAATTCCCATTATTAGTCTGAGGGCTGGGTAAATAAGAAACGGAAGTAAGTGTTTATGCTTACTTCCGTTTCTTATTTTATTTATCGTCAGCCCCGTTCGGGACTCGTTTATCAATGCCTTCCAGGCCGACTGCCTCCACTCCCACCAGCATTCCCACCGCCTCCGGAGGGCCTTGAACCGCCACCGCCTCCGCTGGACCTGGCCGGAGCTGCTCCGCCTCCACCGCCACTGGGTCTGCTGGGTGCGCTGTACCCTCCGCTTCTGGCCCTCTCAAAATTCTGCGTCCTGGTCTGGCCGCGATCGCGCATCTGCTGTTCCCGGTTCAGATTGGGTACGGATCGATTGGTATTGGGCACCGGCCTCCACTGGTTGTTGGACTGCCGTTGCTGCCATTGATTATTCGATGGATTGCGCTGAAAAACATTCCCGTTCCGGTCCGAATAGACATTGTTCGTCCTGCCATTGGCCCTGCCCTGCACTGCCGGGCGGCCATTATTGAAATTGGCTCCCTGACCGGGACGTGCGCCGTTGGCTCCGCCATTCACCTGCGGACGACCGGATGAACCTCTTGGACTGACTCCTCTGTTATTGTTGAATGTCCGATTATCCCGGGTGACTACACCACCCCTGTTCCTGTAGATATTGTTCCGGTAATTATTGTTTACAAATGTGTTCCTGTTCCTGGCAAAATTAGCTCCATAGTAACCATATGCCCGGTTGCGGTTCCATACATAAGCCGGACGGTATGCATGCGGTCCCCACCATCCACCTCGTCCCCAGCCTCCATATCCATGTCCGAAACCTATGCCAAGATGGAACCATCCAAACCCGTAACCATATCCCATGCTCCATCCAGCCCAGGGATTATAGCACATATTGAAACCCCATGTCCAGGGACGTGGATAATAGAAGCCATCGAACCAGGGATCATAATAGAAACCCGTTCCGTATACTACCGTAGGCCCATAGATAAAGGTGTTCAGGTAGCCCGGGGTATAGCCCATATATACATACTGAGGCGTTACATCATAGACATAAACATATTTGATATTGTACAAAGGCGAATTGGGTGGGATCCTGTCCACTTCGTCAGGCCTTTCCGTGGACACCGTCCAGGGGCCTGAAGGGCTTGGGCCCTGGAACCATACGCCGTTATCCACCGCATAGTAGACCCCGTTATACAGGACCACTGATGAGGAAGTGTTGGTGCCATATTGCATATCCGTTCCCTGAAGGGGCGCGAACTTAGGATCACCATTATACTCTACGTTGGTAGTGGCTGTACTGCGGTCTACTTTGGCTGTTTGCGGGATCTGCGCATCCATTACCGCTTCCCTTGCAGCCTGCGTGCCGGCCACGCTGGCCAGAACATTGTCCTTGGGCGAGCCTTCGGGAATGCTTGCAAAATTAGCCGGAAGCGCATTAGAAGCGATATAATGCCAGCCACCCGACAGGGAAGAAGAAGTGTACCAGCGACCGGAGATCAGCACAAAATATTTGCCGGTGCTCTGATCCTGGAAGATATCATTTGATGAATTACTGACATAAGACAGATCCGTTCCGGAGATCGGGCTGAAATTAGGTTGCCCGTCGGACTGGATCAGCTCGGCCGGAGATGTGCTTACGATAATATCGGAAACCACATTGTCCTGTGCAGCGCCGGCTGAATCGACATAACCCGCATTCGAGCTGTTGGCCGCATCCACAGAGGTCTGGACCTGTTGCAGGCTGGAAGGGACATTCCCCGCCGGTGCAAAGGGCCCCGTAGCCGACTGTGCGCTGTACCAATGCTTCCCGCCATATAAGTAAAAAAGACCATCCGTATTCTTTACGATCGTGAAAGGCGTGTTCACCACGACGTCCAGGTTCCAGTCCTTGTTGGCCTGCAGCTTGGGCTGGCCATCGATCATCACCAGCAGCGAAGGTCGGTTGGCATAAATGATCCTCGGCGCCGTGGTATTCAGATCCTTGGACAATTTTTTCTGTTCCTGGTTCTCATCCAGCGAAGAAAGGAGCTCGTCGAGGGAAAGATCCCCGGCTGCCTGTGGAAGATTGGTCTCAAGGGTCGTCTTCAGGCTGCTGGTAAAGCTCTCATCCGTCTGCCCCGGGAATTTGACATTGGGCACCTTGACGGATTGAATGACTACCCGCCGGTTATCTCTGTCGGTCTCAACATTGGCCACAGACCAGAAAGTACCGAATACAGGATCGGCCTTGCCATTCTGCAACACGGAAATAGCCCAGCGGGATTTTAAAACATTGTCGGTAAAAGATTCCGGCTGGGGCTGATAAATTTTAATGGTTGTACCATCATCCGTCGTAAAGCTTCTGGGCCAATCTGCCTGGGCATCCTGCGCAACCGCGGTCCCGGCCAGAAAAATAGCGCACGAAAGGGAGAATAATATAGTACGAAATGCTTTCATATTCAGTCATTTATAGTTTAAATATAACAAGTCGACCGGATGCTTCTACTTTTTGCAGCAACATCTTGGTTAGTATGACTTTTTCCGGGGTCTAAAGTTTATCAACCTTTACAAAGAATATGTTAAAATCAAGGATTTTAATGCGCTTCCAGCCAGTTTACCCCCGAACCGACTTCGGCATCGGCGGGGACTTCATTGGGTAACAACAAGGCTGTTTGCATACAACGCTTTATTATGGGTTTAATTATATCCAGCTCAGCTTTGTGGGCATCGAATACCAGCTCGTCATGCACCTGCAGCAACATCTTCGACCGGAAGCCATGCTGGCTGAACTCCTCATGGATCCTGATCATGGCCAGTTTGATCATATCGGCTGCCGTTCCCTGTATAGGGGAGTTGATGGCATTCCGCTCCGCGAAGCCCCGGACGGTGAAATTGGCGGAATTGATGTCCTTAAGCCATCTCCTCCGGCCCATCAGGGTCTGCACATACCCATGTTCCCTTGCGAAATTGATCGTATCGTCCATGTATTTCTGGATCCCCGAGAACTGCTTTTTGTAATTATCGATGATCTCTTTAGCCTCTCCGCGACTGATGCCCAGGTTATCGGCGAGACCAAACGCTCCCTGCCCGTAGATGATCCCGAAATTGACGCTTTTGGCTTTGTACCGCATTTCTTTGGTCACCTCTTTTTCGGAGACGCCGAATACTTTGGCGGCGGTCGCCGTATGAATGTCCTTACCTGTTTTAAAGGCTTCGCACATGTTCGGGTCGGCGCTGATGGCCGCGACGATGCGTAATTCGATCTGTGAATAATCCGCCGACAACAGCACGTATTCTTCGTTGCGTGGAATGAATGCCTTTCGGATCTCTCTGCCCCGTTCGGTACGGATCGGGATATTCTGAAGGTTCGGGTTGTTCGAGCTCAGCCTCCCGGTCACCGCGACGGCCTGGGCATAACTGGTATGCACGCGTCCTGTTTTTCGGTTTACCATCAGCGGGAGGGCGTCCACATAGGTCGACTTTAACTTCGTCAGCTCCCGGAAGGTCAGGATGTCATCCACGATCTGGTGCTTGTTGGCCAGCTTTAACAGGACATCTTCTCCCGTCGCATACTGCCCCGTCTTCGTCTTTTTCGCTTTCGGGTCAAGCTGCATCTTTTCGAACAACACCTCACCCAATTGCTTGGGGGAAGCGAGGTTGAATCGTTGCCCTGCCTGCTCATATACTTTTTCTTCGGCGACTTTCGCATCCTTGTCCAGCTCCTTTGAATACTCCTGTAAAAAATTCATATCGACGTTCACTCCCTCGAATTCCATATCGGTCAGCACTTTCACAAGCGGGTTCTCCACTTCATAAAATACTTTTTCGACATCTCTGGATTTCAGCAGGGGCATAAAAGCCTGCTTCAGCTGCAGGGTTATATCGGCATCCTCCGCCGCATATTCGGTGATCTTCTCAAGGGCCACGTCCCGCATATTCCCCTGTCCTTTGCCTTTCTTGCCGATCAGCTCTTCTATCGGGACGGGCTCATAGCCAAGGTATTGCTCGCTGAGCATATCCATACTGCGCTTTCCTTCCGGCTCGATAACATAGTGGGCCAGCATGGTATCGAAGAGAATTCCCTTCGGCCCGATGCCATACCATTTCAGGACGAGCAGGTCATATTTGATATTCTGCCCGATCCAGACGATGGATGGCTGGTCGAACAGCGGGACAAGGCCCTGAAGGATCTTTTTTGTTTCCGCCTGATCGGCTGGGCAAGGGACATACCAGGCTTCACCCGGCTGATAGGAGAAGCTCAGGCCCACCAGCTCCACGTCATTGGCGTCGATGCCCGTCGTTTCTGTGTCGAAACAGAGCTCTTTCTGCACGGATAGTTTTTCCACCAGCTCCTGTATGGCGGCATCGCCTACCACGGAGAAATAAGTATGCGCTACATTGCGGATATTCTTACTGGCATGCGGGCTGGGTGCTACGCTTGCATCCCCCGCCTCTCCGTTCTCTGCTGCCTCCACTGTCCCGGCATCTTCCCCCCTTTCCGCGGCTGCTTCCAGCCTGGTGCTCGCTTCTTCCAGCTTTTCCAGGTTGGTTTGTTGCTCCGGTCCGGCGCCCGGTCTTACGGATGGATTCACCGGCTTATTGCCAGGCGTCTGGCCTGGCTTGCCGGGGCGTCCCGGGGACAGCGGCCTGCTTTCCACCACATCCCCGAACAGGTCTTTTTGCTGAGGCTCCGGCGCCGCGCCGGAAGGCGAGAAAATATCTCCAAGGATCCTTTTCCCTATCGTTTTAAATTCCAGATCGATAAATACCTGGGTCAGCGCCTCCTTGTTCCAATCTTTCAGCCTGAAGTTTTCTTCATGGAATTCCACAGGCACGTCGGTAATGATGGTCGCCAGCTTCTTGCTCATGATGGCCAGGTCCTTACCCGCTCTTATCTTTTCTCCCAGCGCTCCTTTGATGTTTTCTGCATTGGCCAGCACATTTTCCAGGGTGCTGTATTCGGCCAGCAATTTAGCCGCCGTTTTTTCCCCTACTCCCGGAATGCCCGGTATATTATCAACGGCATCGCCCATCAGGCCAAGGATGTCGATGACCTGGGAGATCTCTTTGATGTTCCACTTTTCACAGACCTCTTTAGGGCCCATGATCTCGATATTGCCACCCTGATAAGGAGGCTTGTAGATCCTGATCTGTTCCGATACCAGCTGACCATAGTCTTTATCGGGGGTCACCATAAAAACTTCATAGCCTGCCGCAGCGGCCTGCTTGCTCAGCGTACCGATCACATCGTCTGCTTCGAAACCGTCCAGTTCCACGCACGGTATATTGAATCCGGTAATGATGGCTTTGATATCATCGACGGCGCTCAGTATATCTTCAGGTGTTTCCTGGCGGTTGGCTTTATAATCTGCAAAATCGGTATGGCGTTCCGTAGGCGCATGCGTGTCGAAACAAACGGCCATATGCGTGGGGCGCTGGTTGTTGATCAGATCGATCAGCGCATTGGTAAAACCAAATTGCGCATTTGTATTTCTGCCTTTGGAGGTGATCCGGGGGCTTCGTATCAGGGCATAATACGCGCGAAAAATAAGCGCCATGGCATCCAGCAGGAATAACTTTTTTTGCATACGCGAAATTAGGCAATTCCGGTCATCCCTTCATCTCCTTCAACCGCTTCTGCAGACTGAACATTTCATCCCGCAAACGGGCCGCTTCCATAAAGTCCAGGTCGCGGGCCGCTTTCTCCATATCCTTCCTGGTCCGGGTTACCGCCTTTTCCACCTGGGGGATGGTCTGATATTGCTCCTGATCTTCGGCCGCAACCGATACCAGTTCTTCATCCGGTGCAAGGGCATAGGGATTGGCCGGATCATAGCCTTTGATATCCAGCACCGCGCCTTGTGCGAACACCTGCTCTTTTGATTTTATAATGGTCCGGGGTGTGATGCCGTGCTCCTGGTTGTAAAGGATCTGTTTCTCCCTGCGCCGGCTTGTCTCATCGATGGTCCGCTGCATGCTCTCGGTCATGATATCCGCATAAAAGATCACGAGCCCGTCGACATTACGCGCGGCTCGTCCCGCGGTCTGGGTAAGGGACCTTTCATTACGCAGGAACCCTTCCTTATCCGCATCGAGGATGGCTACCAGGGAGACCTCGGGCAGATCGAGCCCTTCCCTCAGCAGGTTTACGCCCACCAGCACATCGATAACACCAAGACGCAGTTCGCGCAGGATCTCGATCCTCTCCAGCGTATCCACTTCGCTGTGGATGTATTTGGATTTTATATCGATACGGTGAAGGTATTTATCCATCTCTTCCGCCATTCTCTTGGTCAGTGTGGTCACCAACACCCGGTCGCCTTTTTTCACCCGCTTGTCGATCTCGTCCAACAGATCGTCGATCTGGTTTACGCTCGGCCTGACCTCGATCGGCGGGTCCAGCAGCCCGGTCGGGCGAACCACCTGCTCCACGACCACGCCGCCTGTTTTTTCCAGCTCGTAATCGCCCGGCGTAGCGGACACAAAAATGGTCTGATCGGTGATGGAACTAAACTCATGAAAATTCAAGGGGCGGTTATCCAGCGCGCTGGGCAGGCGAAACCCATAATCCACCAGCGTTAGCTTGCGGCTCCGGTCCCCTCCATACATGCCGCTGACCTGCGGGATCGTCTGATGACTTTCGTCGATCACGCATAAAAAATCCCTTGGAAAATAATCCAGCAGACAGAATGGCCTCGAGCCCGGCGTTCTCCGGTCGAAGAACCGGGAATAGTTCTCCACGCCATTACAATAGCCCAACTCGCGGATCATCTCCACATCATAATTCACCCGCTCGCTTAAACGCTGGGCCTCGATATATTTACCGGTATTCTTAAAATAAGCTACCTGCGCCGTGAGCTCGTCCTGGATCTCATAAAGCACCTGCTGCATGATATCTTTTGGGGCGAGGTACAGATTGGCGGGAAAGATAGCCGCATCTTCCAGTACGCCGATCCGCTTTCCGTTGCTGATGTCGAAGCTCTCGATCTCCTCGATCTCGTCTCCGAAGAAACTGATCCGGTATCCATAATCGACATAGGGCAGATTAATATCTACCGTATCTCCTTTTACCCGGAAATTGGCCCTTCCGAATTCCACTTCGCTGCGCTTGTACAATGAATTGACAAGGGCATGCAGAAATCCCTGCCGGGAAATGACCTGCCCCTTTTTTATACGCACGATACCGTTCTCGAACTCGGCAGGATTACCGATACCATAGATACAGCTTACCGAGGCCACTACGATGATATCCCTCCGGCCGCTCAGCAACTGCGTAGTCGCCTGCAACCGCAGCTTTTCCAGTTCCTCATTGATGGAAAGGTCCTTTTCTATATAGGTGTTGCTCACCGGCATATAGGCCTCCGGCTGATAATAATCATAATAGGAGACAAAATAGCCTACCGCATTGTCCGGGAAGAATTGTTTGAATTCGCCATACAATTGCGCTACCAGCGTTTTGTTATGCGTGAGGACCAGGGTCGGTCTTTGCACGTTCTGGATCACATTGGCAACCGTGAAGGTCTTACCCGAACCGGTAACTCCCAGCAAGGTCTGGTATTGTTCACCCTGTAAGACGCCTTCGGTCAGCTGACGGATCGCTTCGGGCTGATCTCCTGCGGGCGAATAGGGGGAATGAATTTTAAATGGCATGTCGGAATAATTAAAGCCGGTAAAGTTATGGATTATTATTTTTCTCTTTCTTCCGCGCCTTCGGCGAAGACGCTCCCGGTCCTTTTCTGAAAGGGTCCCAGGTGATCTTCAGCTTGCCATCGTCGCCTGTCCTGGCGCGGAGACGAAGGCTGATGCCGGCCTTGCCCTTATTGGTCGGAGCGACATCCTGTTTCTTCGCCTTAAGATTGCTCAAAGGTATCTGGAGGCTCATATCCGCCCCCTTTTTCAGATCGTAGACCCCTTCCGCGAAAATGGTGAACGCAGTGGACTGTATTTCCATACGGTGAATGACGATGGTCGTACTGTCCACATCCAGCTGATTCTTCAGCTCGGCGAAGTGGATCTCGGAAAGATCCCTTTTCTTCAGGACATTTTCGCTGATCTTTTCCATCGGTTCGAAATCGAGCAGCTGCCCGTTGCTGATCGTGAAATTCACCGTTCCCTTCAGACTGTTGTTAACCATGGTCGCCTTATCGGTCAGCAGACCGGTCATCCGGATATCGGCAGTCAGTTTTCCTTTCAGGTTCTTTTCCCGGATAGCCTGCTGGCCGAAATTATTAAAGGAAGCAAATATACCCGGGAGATCCGCTTGCCCGATATGCGATTGCAGCGTCACCGGATTACCAGCGCTTCCCCTGTTCCGGCGGAGGCTTCCGCTCATAGCCAGCGAACCCGAACCCTGCTCTACCTGCATGCTGTTGAGTTTTACCTCATCACCGGTGAACAGCAGATCCGCCTTTGCATGCGCACCCGAGAATTTCCCATAGCTGATATTGCTGGCTTCCAGCCGCACATGCGCCGATCCGTCCCGGAGCAGCCGGTCCACCCTTGCTGTCGCCGCTCCGAATGGGTGTTCAGTGGATTTTTTTGCGACCGTGACCGGTGCAGGTCCGGCAGGACTGCCAAGCACGGAACTGAGATCGCGCAGATCGAGACGCGGGGAGCTGACGGTCCAGTCCATGCGCTGGTCTCCTGGATTCTTATCGATCAGCGAAACCGCTTTGCGGGCAATTCCTTTCATAAAGATCATACTGCTGCCTGCATGAGCCTCCAGCTTGTCGATGAGCACATCCTGGTCTTTGAAATGGATGCTTGCCCTGCAATTGGTAAGGCGCAGCCGGTGTGGAAGATATTCCACCGCAGCCGAATCTATATCCATGGTCCCGTTGATGGAAGCCGTTACACTATCGTTCTCCGACAAAGGACCTTTGTAAAAGAGGTCTACCGCACAGCCGCCTTTCTGGAATTGGATCGTTCTGCTGCCGCTGAGGTCATTCAGCCGCTCCAGACCGAATCTGGAATGCAGATCGCAGAACAATACAGGGTGTTTGAGATCGATGATATTGATCGTGTCCGCGCTGATCGGTATATTTTCCCAGATGCCCCGGAAGGAAAGCAGACGAATCCCGGAATTCTCGTCCTCGCGCTTGTGACCATTCACCCATTCATTGGTAAAGGCAGCATTGAAAGACGCGGCGGAGAAACGGCCCGCGGGTGTAGTGACCGTCGCGTTGCTCAGGTTCATTTTCGCAATGATCCTGGGGGTATGGTCATCGGCGGATCCGGCATCCAGACTGACGTCCAGCGAGACATTTTTATCGACGGCATATTGTTCCAGCTTTTCCTTCAGCCCAGGGGTCAGCAAGGCCGTGGCCTTTCTGAAAGGGACATCGGTGGCCTGTATAGTGAGCAGGAACGGATCCGGTCTGACATTTGGAAAGAACCGTCCCGAAAACAGGAAGGGGTGACCATCCAGCGTAAGAACAACCTTGTTGAACTGTAATATACCGCTGGCGGTATTGAATTGAAGGGTAAACCGTCCCGACAGTTCTTTGTCTTTTATAAAGCTTCCTTTTTCCGTGTTAAAGGAAAAATTGCCTACGCGCATGGAAGTATTTATCTGGAGGGACAGCTTTTTCTTATCTTTTTCAAGGACACAGCTCAGATGCCGGACCTGCAGATCGAATTTTTTATTACGCGACTGATCATCCATGACCAGCCTTATGTCTTTGAGCGAGATGTCCGGAGGCTGAACTTCTTTTTGCCCGGAACCCTTATCGCCGGTGCGGAACAGGGATTTGTTGCTATAGCCCATGGAATCCGTGAACAGGTAGACCGTACCCTGCTCCAGCGACACCTGGCCTGCACGCGCCTGCCCGGACAAAAGACCCCGCAGCGAGAGACGGATAAATACATGATCGGCGCTCAACAGGTCATGATGATGGTGCTGCCACAGGCTATCCCGCAACTCCACTTTTGATAAATGCAAGGCAAGGGAGGGGAATTCATGAAACAAAGAGATATCCATATTCCCGATCAGCGCCTCCCCGGCGATCTGTTTATTCAGCTCACTCCTTACCTTTTTCAGGAGGGAGGCCTTGTTAAGCAGGATATAGCCGCCGAGGACCAGCCAGGCCAGCAAGAAAAGCGACAGGACCGCAACCGCAATCCGAAGTGTATATCGTAATGTTTTTTTCAATAGTTCAACCTCATCCCCGGAGGATCGTATCCAAATAGTCGGACAGCCTTTTTAAAGCTGTGGCAGCGATCTCAATCTGCTCCTGCGCTTCCTTCCAGTTGCGCTGTTCAATGGCTTCCCGGATACCGGGCAACGTTTTTACGCCATAACCGGTGTAAAAACCCGGCGCATATATAGCATGACGATACCATGGACGACGCGGAAGCCCATTCTCAGACAGCAATTGTTGTTCCGCCTTAAAAAGCTGCTGGTTTACATGGTCCTGTACAGCAGTCGGCAGTCCAGGCTTTGCCAGCGTATCGGCAAGACGGTCGGTTGCCTTTTCCAGCTCTTTCAATGCGTTGGAAAGAGGAGCGAAGTTCAGAAAAGGGACGTCTTCCCTTGATGGGGGTGCCAATAAATGGATGGTCGGATCCCCGGCATTGCTGTAATGATTCTCCTTTATGATCTCGTTCACCAGCGCGGTATTTTCTCTCGACTGATCGAGCAAGGAGATCAGTTCGGTGGCATATCCGTTGACCGTCCTGTAAAAGGCCCTGAAATCGAAGGGCAATGCAGGCGCATCCGCCATACGCAGGGCCACCCGGCCGGCAGTCCTGGCGAGGACCACTCCGTATTCAAAGCCGGGGTCTTTGAACCTCCGGTAGTCGTCGTAAGAATCATAGATGGAATGATATTCTCCGCCCGGATCCTCGCCGCCAAAGCCCAGGTTAAAAGAGGGGACGCCAATATGCTGCAGAAAGGCCGAATAATCGGAGCCCGAGCCGAGCGCTCCAAGGGCAAATCCTTTTTTGCTCAGCAGCTCTTTGCGGAGCTTGTTATTATTCGCGGCGTCCACCAGCTCCTTCGATCGCTTGCGCTCTGCAATACTGATATGGGTTTCCGGATCGGTGACATCTCTGGCCACTTCGTTCATAAAGGGTTCCAGGGCGTGCGAACCTTCCGCTCCCAGAAAGCCCCTGCCATTCCCATCGGAATTGATATAGACCACCGCTTTTTGCTGTAGCTCTGCGGCATGGGTCTCCACCCATTCGGTAGATCCAAGCAAGCCCGGCTCTTCTGCGTCCCAGGCGCAATAGATCAGCGTGCGCTTTGGCCTCCAGCCCGTTTTGACCAGCTCGCTGATCGCCCTTGCTTCTTCCAGCATGGCCGACTGGCCGCTGAGCGGATCGCCGGCTCCGTTCACCCATGCGTCATGGTGATTGCCCCTGATCACCCACTCGTCCGGCCATTCGCTGCCCGGTAATTTCGCGATGACATCGTTGATCGGTTTCAGACTCCAGTCGAAAGCCAGCTTGAGATGGACACGCGTCTTGCCAGGTCCTGTATGATAAGTGAACGGGAGGGCTCCACGCCATTCTTCCGGAGCAACGGGTCCTTCCAGCGCACGCAACAGGGGTTCTGCGTCGTGATAGCTGATCGGAAGCACCGGTATTTTTAGCAAATTGGTCACATCTTTTCTGTCCAGCCGTTTCGCATCCTTTGTGGCGCCGATCCCAGGCGTCAGCGGATCTCCGGGATAGATCGGCATATCCATGACCGAGCCCCTCTGAACACCGAACTCATTTTTGAAAGCTCCCTTTGGATAGACATCCCCCTGATAGTAGCCGTCGTCTTTGGGATCGGAATAAATGATACAGCCTATCGCGCCATGCTCCTGAGCCACTTTAGGCTTGATGCCACGCCAGGAACGGCCATATTTTGCCAGCACGATCCTGCCTTTTACGGAAATGCCCATCCTTTCCAGACGCTCATAATCATCGGGGATACCATAATTTACAAAGACCAGCTCTCCGCTGACATCGCCGTCGGGCGACCAGCAGTTATACGTCGGCAGTTGCTCGGATACTTGTCCTGAAGTGGCGTCTTCTTTCAGCGCGGGCTCCGACAGCAATGCGGTATAATGAACGGGCCCGGTCATTTCGAGCAGACGTTCCTTCGGAGTGGGAAATGGCACATAGAAGGTCTCGACTTTGGTATCGAAGCCAAGGTTCCTGAACTGAGTATATATATAGTCTACGACGGCCTTGTTTCCTGCCGACCCCACATGATGAGGATGCGCGGACATGATCCTTATACCGCTGTCCACATTTTTTGCTTTCAGGAAATTGTCGAATTTTTCTTCGAGGGAGAATTCTTCGCTGGCTCCTTTCTGGTCGAAGCCGGCCAGGGGCTTTGTTTGGGCGTTCGCAAAAATGGATAATAAGAGGAGGACGCCGGTAAATGGATTTCTCATGATTTTGCTGAATGGGTTGTGGTGGCAATGAAATTAGTGAATGACCGCTGGTTTCCGCGCTTATTTTTGGAGGCGTTTGACATATTGGCTATAATCGGGCAGGATTATCTCGTAGTCCTCATGCATAAGCGGAGAGGTAAGCATGAAGTCTGCCGTAGCGCGGTCGCAGGCGATAGGGATATTCCATACCACGCCAAGCCGCAGTAAGGCCTTGATATCCGGATCATGCGGCTGGGCTTCCATCGGGTCCCAGAAGAAAATAAGTACGTCGATCTTACCTTCGGCTATCCTCGCCCCTATCTGCTGATCCCCGCCCAGCGGGCCGCTCAGGAACTTGCTGACCGACTGGCCCAGCGCCTGCTCCAGCAGCTTGCCGGTCGTTCCGGTGCCGTACAGCCGATGTTTGCTCAGCGCCGTCTTGTTATAGACCGCCCACTCCATTAATTCATTTTTCTTATTGTCATGGGCTACCAGCGCTATTCTTTTTGAGCCGCTCATTTTTCTGATGGAGGATTGCATAAGAGGTCTTTTAGGAAATGAAGATAATTAATGCGCGTAAGCCGGTCGGATTTTAAGAAGACTATAACAAGAATAAAGAAATTTTTAAATCCAGGATTCGTTTTTCTTGGCTGGCGGAGACGGATCCTTGCCAGAAATACATTCAGGCATGGAATTTGTTAATTGATTCCTCCCTCTGGATCAGGATATTAAGTGCTTATCATGAAACGACCTTTTTGGCTAACCTTTATTGGTTTTATCTGCTTTTTTGCCGCGGGTGCACAGCAGACGAGGAACTCGCTGGACTCTGCGGCGAGCGCCATTGCGGTTAGTGGAAAGGAGCTGACAGCTGAAAGCAACGGTTCATCGGTGTTTGCAAATTGCTCCGCTTCGGTGAAAGAGACAAATAAAGTATGGCTGCAGTGGAAGGTGGACAGCGCAGAGGAAGGAGATTATTTTATTATAGAGCGGGCAACGGAAGGTAATCTCTATGAGACGATCGGCGTATTAAGGAAAGAAAAAAACAGCGATCATTATGAGCTGACCGATATCGCTCCACCCAATGGAAATGATTTTTACAGGATAAAATATACCGGCCAGGGTGGCCGGCTTGTCTATTCAAAAGCAATGCAGGTGAGCTTGTCCGGTGATTTTGATTTTAAGTTCTATCCCAATCCAGCAGATAAACTACTCATCATACGAACAGAGCATGTAGTGGATCTGCAAATGCTCGATGCAGCCGGTACGGTGCGGATAAGCAAGCGTTTATCACCAGGCATGCAGGTAATAAATATTTCTTCGCTGGAAAGAGGGGTGTATATCTTACGAGTTGCTGATAAAGAGAGCAATAGGATCGTTTCAAACCAGCTTTTGAAGAATTAAAGTTCCCTTAAAATCAGAATTACCACAAAATGGTATTGCAGAATTGATTTAGATCATATACCTTTAACACGGTTTTTCATAGGATATTGGATTTTAAAACGGGGTTGAATTTCTATTCAGACCCCTTTTTTATTTTATGCCTTGCAACATATTGATTGCCTGCTGCTTATGTAGAAGTTCCCAAAGCCTCTCCAGCTCTCTGACCCATCCCATCCTCTTTATTTTTTATGATATTTTGCTCCCGATCGGACTGTTTTGTGGCTTCCTGCCCGTTTCATCATCCGTTCCCCGTCCGGTTCATCATCGGTTCCTCACCAGTTCACGATCGATGTTGGAACATGTCAACCGTTGATTCGCCAGGATGTGTCGAATTCAGCCGGATCAGTTCGCGCAGCTTCCGGCGCCACATTGCATCCGCTCTGTTACTCCTTCGCATCCCGGAGCAGAATCGATCGCGCCGTGTTGTGCGCGGTCGTAAAAAAATACAGCCCCGGTGGAAACCGGGGCCGTTTTACTTACTAACCCAATTAAAATCCGTGAATATTTTTTCCGGTCCCTGCAATATGGAATGCATCCGGGATCCGGCAGTTAAGCCAATGCCATTTCTTTTACTTTTTCGCGGATCTTGTTTTCGATTTCCGTAGCCAGTTCGGGATTGTCGCGTAATAATTGTTTTACCGTATCCCGGCCCTGTCCAAGTTTGTCTCCATTGTAGCTGAACCAGCTGCCGCTCTTCTGCACGATGCCCAGCTCGACGCCCATATCGACGATCTCACCGGTCTTGGAAATACCTTCTCCAAAGACAATATCGAATTCGGCGGCCCGGAAAGGAGGAGCTACTTTGTTCTTGACGACTTTTACTTTCACCCGGTTGCCCACCGCTTCTTCCCCGTCCTTGATCTGTGCCATGCGACGGATGTCCAGTCTTACGGAGGCGTAAAATTTCAGCGCGTTGCCACCGGTGGTGGTCTCGGGATTTCCGAACATGACCCCGATCTTTTCACGCAGCTGGTTGATGAAGATACAGATGGTATTGGTCTTGCTGATGGTAGCAGTCAGCTTTCTCAGCGCCTGCGACATCAGTCTTGCCTGAAGCCCCATTTTGCTGTCACCCATTTCACCTTCGAGCTCGCCCTTCGGCACCAGCGCTGCGACGGAGTCGATAACGACCACGTCTATGGCGCCGGACAGGATCAGACGATCCGCGATCTCCAGACCCTGCTCGCCATAATCCGGCTGGGATATCAGCAGGTTATCGATATCCACTCCCAGCTTCTGGGCATAGGCGCTGTCGAACGCATGTTCCGCATCGATTATGGCGCACATGCCGCCTTTTTTCTGTGCTTCTGCGATGATATGGGTGGCAAGCGTTGTTTTTCCCGAGGATTCAGGTCCATATATTTCCACGACCCGTCCTCTCGGCAGACCGCCCACGCCAAGGGCGACATCAAGACCGATCGAACCGGTGGAAACGACTTCCATCGGCTCCGTGCTCCTCTCATTCATCATCATTACACTTCCCTTCCCGAAATCCTTGTCAATCTTGTCAATGGTCAGCTTTAAAGCCTTGAGTTTTTCTGCGTTTGACATAGTCGTAGTTTTTAGTTCTTCAAATTTATTGATTCGGTAAAGGTAGAGGAATAAATTTATTCACACTAATTTTTTTAGTATGGAATAACTATTTTTTTTAGTTGCGGGTGGTAGGCCAGGGGGTCGGCATGAACGGCAATTTCCCTGGCGATGTCGGGACGGGAGGCGGGTAAGCCGGGTTTCGGGGACGGGTCGGCTTCGCGTGGCAAAGGGCGCTGCGGTCTACTGCCGCTTCTCCCAGGCATTCATTTTCTTTTCCAGTAC
>DATHHO010000082.1:0-4843 GCA_035317125.1 Puia sp. | reverse complement strand
AGGCAAGGACGAGGAGATCGCCAATTTCATCACGTTCATGAAAAACCTGAAACAATATGGCGACATCGATACCATCTGCTATAACTGGATGCCGGTCATCGGCTGGTACAGGACGAAGAATGACAAGCCCGGCCGCGGTGGTGCGCTGGTGACGGCATTCGATTATGAAGATATTAAGAACGCCCCGAACACACCTTATGGTGAAGTATCGAAAGAAGCGCTCTGGAAGAACCTCGAATATTTCCTCAGGGCGGTGGTGCCCGAGGCTGAAAAAGTAGGCATGAAACTGGCCATGCACCCGGATGATCCCCAGGTGGACAGCATCAAAGGCATCTCCCGTATCATGACAACAGTGGATAATTTTAAAAAATTAGTGGACCTTTATCCAAGCCCGAGCAATGGCATCACCATGTGCCAGGGGAATTTTTCCCTGATGGGCGCGGATATTCCTACCGTTGTCCATGAGTTTGGGAAACGCAAGCTGATCCATTTTGTCCATTTCAGGAATGTGCGTGGAGGTAAGTTCAAATTCGAGGAAACCTTCCACGATGAAGGACAGATCGACATGTACGCGGCGATGAAGGCCTATTACGACATCGGCTTCAAAGGCGCCATCCGCCCCGATCATGTGCCTACGATGGCTGGCGACAGCAACGAGCATCCGGGATACAGCACCATCGGGATCCTGTACGCCCATGGATATATAAGGGGATTGATGGAGGCCGTCAGCAAGGGAAGCCGTTAAAGAATACAGCACATCATCACAAAATCATACAACAATACGTTATGAACAAAACAACAGGGTTAGTCATCGCATTCATGGTAAGCGGTTTATTTCTCCAGGCGCAGCGCGTTGGCTCGTCGCCTGAATATATCAAAACATTGACGGCTGAATGGAAAGGCGAACGCTTCCCGGATGGAAGGCCAAAAGTCTCCGATGCCCTCCTGGAAAGATTGAAGAACATCTCCCTCGAAGAAGCCTGGGGCGTATTGCGCAACAAAGGATTTCAGAACCAGTTCGAAGGCGACTGGCATGTTATCCAGCCCGACAGCGCCATGACCGGTCGTGTAGTCACCGCACAATACATGCCTTCGAGGCCCGACCTCATCAGCGTGGTAAAAGAACAGGGTAAGACCGAGGGGCGCGCCATGCAGGGTGGCACTAATTCATGGCCGATCGATATCCTGACCGACGGGGACGTATATGTCGCCGATGGATACCTGAAGATTGCCGACGGCACCCTGATCGGAGACAATCTCGGCAATTCCATTTATGCCAAATCGCACAGAGGCGTCATATTCTACGGATCGGTAAGAGATGAGGCCGGACTAAGCGAGATCAAAGGATTTAATGGCTGGGTAAAAGGCGTGGATCCTTCCTATATCCAGCAGATGATGCTGACCTCGATCAATGCTCCTATACGCGTTGGCCGGGCCATTGTATTACCGGGAGATGTTGTGCTGGCCAATAAATACGGGGTGATCTTCATTCCCGCTTATCTGTGCGAGGAACTGGTGATCACATCGGAGGTCACCGAGCTGAGGGATGAATTCGGTCATCTTCGTCTCCGGGAGAAAAAATATCTCGCTGGACAGATCGACAGTCAATGGTCGGAAGAAATAAAAAAGGATTTCCTGAACTGGCTGAATAATTATCCCGGCAAGCTGCCCATGAGTAAGAAAGAGCTGGATGACTACCTGAAGTCGCGCAACTATTAATAATGATTCGATGGCGCCTATATCGCTTTTGCCTTTAGATAAAAGGGACTACCTTTGTGAAATATTTTAACTAACCCGGTAGTCCGCTATGCTTCCCTGGAAGACGATCATACAATGGCAGAAAGAAGGTGACACTCCCGTCTACCTGCAGATCGCCAATGCCATTATCCAGGAGATGAAAAAAGGCCGGGTAGGGCCTGGGATAAAATTACCGGGCACCAGACAGATGTCCGGGATCCTGGATGTACACCGCAAGACCCTCGTACGCGCCTATGAGGAGCTGGACGCACAGGGCTGGATCGAAATGATCCCCTCCAAAGGCACTTTCACCAGCAAGAAATTACCGGAGATAAATCCCCGGAAATTTTTCGACAAACAGCATAAAGGCGGCGCTTTTCCAAAAGCAACCGGCTATCTGATCAAAACGAACGACAAGATCCGCGCCCCCGTCAACCCCAACCGCAATCTCACCGGATTTCACGATGGGCCGGATGTCCGGCTCATGCCCACGGAAGAGCTCGGAAGGGCTTACAAGAGCGTCATGTCCCGGCCCATCAATCTGAAATATCTCTCTTACGTGGAGACCGCCGGGATCCAAAAATTCAGGACCACCTTATCTGGCTATCTTAACAGCAGCCGCGGGCTCCAGACAAGCTTCGAAAATATAATGATCACAAGGGGAAGTCAGATGGGCCTTTATCTGCTGTCCCTTGCGCTTATTTCAAAAGGGGATGCCATAGTGGTGGGCGATCCCAATTATTATTATGCCGATCATGTCTTTCTGGAGGCCGGAGCGAAGTTGGTAAGGGTTAAAGTGGACGAGGCCGGCATCGACGTGGACGCCGTGGAAAAAATATGCCGCAGCAAAAAGATCAGGGCCCTCTATGTTACCTCTCATCATCATTATCCAACTACCGTCACGCTGAGCGCCTCCCGCAGGATCAGATTACTCTCCCTCGCCCAGCAATACGGATTCCTCATCATAGAAGACGATTATGATTACGATCTCCATTATCTCAGCAGCCCCATCCTTCCTTTGATAAGCGCGGATGAGAAAGGGATGGTCATCTACATCGGTACGCTGAGCAAGACGATAGCTCCGGCCATCAGAACGGGATATGTGGTGGCCCCGGAAAATCTCATCCTCGAGCTCAGCAGGGTCAGACAACTGGTCGATACGCAGGGAGACCCTATCATGGAGCTGGCGCTGGCGGAAATGTTTGAGGAAGGGAATATCAAAAGACACATGAAGAAGGCGCTGGCAGAATATCACCGGCGCAGAGATTTTGTTTCCGATCTTCTGCAGCAGAAACTAGCGGATACCATCGATTTCAGGATCCCCAGCGGCGGCCTCGCCATCTGGGCAAAATTTTCCAGGTCCACGCCCCTGCCTCCCCTCTCTGAAAAAATGTTGGCTCAGGGCATCATATTATCAAATGGCCTCATCCACAATACCTCCTCCATTCTCCTGAATTCCACCAGGATGGGGTTCGGCTGGATGAATGAAGCGGAGGCGGAGAACGCCGTCACCATAATGGCAAAGATCATAAAGTCCCGTTAAGCGACTATCCACCCCGCCTTCTCCCATACCGGACTACCCACCATCTGCAAACCGGACACCTCAGTAGCCCGGGTTTATTCTACTTTTATGGGGTGAAGTATTAAACGATCTAAAATTTACAGTTATGAAAGAGTTTTTTGTTTTGTGCTATTCGCTGATCATCGGGGCCAGTTCATTCCCCGATAACACCAGGAACATCAATGAAAAATTGATCCAGTCTTTTAAAGAAAGCTTTCCGGACGCCCAGCAGGTTGCGTGGGAGGAATTGTCCGAAACCTATGTCGTCAATTTTGTGGATGATGGGGTCCGCAATAATATCATTTACATGAAGGATGGTACCTTCCTCCGTTCCATCCGTTACTACCAGGAGCGGACCCTGCCTTATTATCTTCTCGTCAATATCAAAAAGAAATATGCCGGCAAGAAGATCTACTCGGTCACGGAAATGTCCACGATCTCCCATATCGAATATTATATCAAACTGGAGGACGCAAAGGTCCTGATCACGATCAGAGTGGATGGTGATGGCAATCTGGACATGGTAGAGAAATACAGAAAGGCTTCCTGATGGCCTTCTAACCCATAATCTGTACTTTTGTAAAAAATAGTATAGATTATGGGTATTACCGATAAATTATCCGGGATGAAGAATGAGAAGGCCGCTGCTAACCTGAAAGCCGGTCAGGATTTTTTAGAGGCCAACAAAACAAAGGCCGGCATCACTACGCTGCCAAGTGGATTACAATATGAAGTGCTCACCGATGGCACCGGGACCAGGCCGCTTGCCACCAACAAAGTGACCTGCCATTATCATGGGACGCTGATCGACGGCACCGTATTCGACAGCTCTGTGCAACGCGGTCAACCCGCTACTTTCCCGCTCAATATGGTGATCAAAGGATGGACAGAAGGTCTGCAACTGATGCCCACCGGCAGCAAATGGCGTTTCTTCATCCCTCCTCATTTAGGATATGGCGACAAACAGGTGAGTGCGCAGATAGGGCCAAACAGCACCCTTATATTCGATGTAGAGCTCCTGTCGGTGAATTAACCGCGCCCGTATCTGGATACCAAAAATTATTTGGGTGCCCATATCCGATAATTACCGCTGCAATGCAACAGGCTCATCAGATATAACAACCCATCGTAGTACCGCTCGACCAGCTCATGCGGGATGGGCGCATTCCACAGCGCATCGACGAATTCATGCGCGCGTGGCTCCGTAGCGGCCAGACTCGTCACGGCATTCGTCGAGACAAGGCCATTGGCATGCCTTGGCTCCAGGGACTCTCCCTCCAGCGTATACTGATCTCCATAAGAAGATATTCCTTTGGATGAAAAAAAAGCCTGGATGCGGTCGCTCAACACCTGTTCGTTTTCGTCCTTTTGCCACCATGACCAGTCGACGGACCAGTTGCTGGCCGTACGCCAGGAGTCGAAGGAGAAATTGGAAGACCGCTTGTTACGACCTCCGGTAAAAGGGCTGCCGTCCCAATTGGCATAATCGGGTGCAAGACCGGTATCCGGATTGGTGCACCGATTATGCCAATTGGGACGGCAGCC
>DATHHO010000081.1:0-4066 GCA_035317125.1 Puia sp. | reverse complement strand
GGCTTTAGCTCCTTCACCGCAGACCCTGCGCTTTCCGATCCGAAATGCGAAGGCTCCATCGTACGCTATAACACCGACAACCCTGCCAGGATCATCTTCATGAACCCCAACAGCACCAGCAAACGCTGTAATATGACGGCCCGCATCAGTTATGATGATGGGGCCACCTGGCCGATCAGTCGGCCGGTTTACGACTGGAATACCTGTGACTACAATGCCATCGAGGCAGGAAATAATATTGCAAAAGGAGGATACTCAAGCATGATCAAGACCGGCGATTTTGCCGTGGGTGCACTCATCGAAATTAATGAAGGACTTAGCGACAACAGCACCAGCCATAAATCCATTGAATTCCACAAGTTCAACCTGGGGTGGATCGTCAATGGGGCCACCGAACCTTAGTCCATTCCGGTAATAAGATTTATTAATGTTTCTTCAAAACGATGCAATTGCTATGGAACCGAAAACTCTTTTTCTGCCACTGCCGCTGCGACTGCTTATGCTGTCGGCAGCGGTCTTATTCTCACTTACCGTCTCTTACGGCCAAACCCCTGCATCCGTCACCGGAAAAGTGACAGACAGCGCCGGCAAGGGAATTGAAAATGTGACCGTACGAATAAAAGGGAACAAAGGAGCAACGATGACCAATGCGGAGGGTAGTTTTTTGATCTCCCTTCCCCGTGCCAACTCCATATTGGTCTTTTCCGCCGTCGGCTTTGCGCCAATGGAGGTCCGGGCTGGTGCGCAGTCCTCCATCAATATATCGCTTTCCCGTGTCATCGAGAACATGCAGGACGTGATCATTGTCGGGTATACCCAGCAAAGCCGGGCTAAGACGACGGCCGCGGTCTCCAAACTGGGCCCCGACGAGATGAAGAATGTAACCGGCGCCAATCCGGTCCTCGCCTTACAAGGCAAGATGGCTGGTGTAAACGTTCCTGTTAGTTCGGGTCAGCCGGGCGCCTCACCGTCCAACATCATCATCCGGGGCGGCACCAAGCTGAATCCCTTTGGAACGAGTACCGGCAACAGCGGCGGAGATGACGTCGCGGGCAACGACGCTACCAGCCCCCTGGTGATCATAGACGGAATATTCCGGCCTATGGCTGATGTCAACCCGTACAATATAGAAACCCTTCAGGTGATGAAGGACGCCGCTGCCACGGCCATCTACGGCGCCCGAGGTGCCAACGGGGTCATCGTTGTGAAGACGAAGAGCGGCCGGTTTGACAATAAGGCAAGGCTCACGTTCAATCACCGGACTACCTGGGAAACCGCAGGGCGGAGCTTAGACTATATGAACGCGACGCAATACCTGAAGCTGGCGCGTACGACGGTGAACAATACTCACGATGCCCTTGATAAGAACAGCCTGCTGAACAACGGCGGCTTTTCCGCAGGCACGAAGCTGTATACGGCCAAGGGTCAGTACGGCATCAATATCAACCTGACCGCACTGTATGACAACATCGTGGCGGTGGAAGGACAGGACTATGTGGACAACCTGATCAATAAGAAGGGATACATGACGATGGACGATCCCATCCATCCCGGTACGAAACTTCTGTATGCCGACAATCATTACCAGGACATGCTCTGGGTCACCGGTCTTACCAATAACGATAATATTTCCGTCGACGGCGGGAGCGATAAGGCCAACTACTTTATGTCTGCCGGTTACACCGACCAGGCCGGTACTTTCGTAGGCACCAACTACAAACGCTATGACGCCTTGGGGAATTTTGGGTTCAAGCCTGTCGACAATTTTAAAGTGGACATGATGGTGAACTATCAGAATATCCAGCCCAATTATGTAGCGGCTTTTGTGAACGAGCTGGCAAGAGGGACGCGTATCACCCCGCTGATCCGGATCTTCAAAGACAATGGCGATCCGACGCCGGGTGAACTGTATACGGTTCCGAACAGATTTCATACGCTGAAATACGACAATACCAATGTGTCTACCGAGCAGTTCATCAGTCGGCTGGCCGGTGACTGGACCATCATCAAGGGACTGCATTATAAGCCATCCGTTTCCTATTTGGCGAAAGACTACCGCTATCTGTACATGAGAAAGGGAACTCCTGCCAACGAGATCCAGCCTTCCACTCAAAGACAAAAGAACGAATCGACGACTAATACGCGGCAGATGATGATCGATCAGATCCTGCAGTATGATTTTAATGTAAAGGAAGCCCATCACTTTACCTTGCTGGGCGGCTTCAACTATACCAGGAATACAGGTAATACCATCAACATCGGTTCGCAAAGGGCGACCAACGACTATATCTCTACCATCAGTGAACCGCCAAATACCACCATCAACGGGGTTACCACAACCAATGTCACCGATTTCTCGACTAGCCTGACAGAGACCCGTTCGGCCAGCTATTTCGGACAGTTCAACTATGACTATGACGGCCGGTACCTGCTCAGCGGCGCGCTGCGTTATGACGGTTTTTCCAACTTTGCTCCCGAGAATAAATATGCCTTGTTTCCCTCCGTTGCGGCTGGCTGGAATATCGCCAGGGAAAAATTCTGGCATATAGAACCTATCAGCACCTTCAAGCTCAGAGCCAGCTGGGGACAGGCCGGGAATAACGACCTGAACATAACAGATACTTACGGCAATTACTCGTCGAACACCTACGCGCTGGGATCGGGTATTACCAGGGCCAATCTCTCCAACCCCAACCTGAAATGGGAGGCTACTACAACGACCGACCTGGCGACGGAGATCTCTTTTTTCAAGGACAAGCTGAGCCTTATCGTCGACTACTATAACAAAGTCACCAGCGACCGGCTCGCGTCCAAGCCTCTTCCCTCGGAAGCGCCTTTCGCGTCGATCCCCTATAACAATGGGAGCCTGAGGAACAGGGGCGTCGAGGTGGAATTGAGCTATGCTACCATCAAGTCGCGTTCGTTCAGCTGGACAACCAATTTCTCATTTGCCTTCAACAAGACCGTCGTCACCAAGCTGCCTGCAAATGGCCGGGCGAAGAATCGCCAGGGCGGAGACCTGATCTGGAATGCGAAGTCCAAACAGCTGGTTGAGGCCGGCGGTTATGCAGAAGGGGAACGCGTCGGCGCTCTGTACGGATACAAAGTGCTTGGCGTATTCTCTACCGATGCAGAGGCTGCTGCCTGGAATGGAAAGATCAAGGATAATCTTGCCTCTCCTTCGGGGATCACGGTAGGTAAGCATGCCGGCGACTTTATCTTCCAGGATACGAATGGCGATGGCATCATCGATTCGAAGGACCAGGTGTTTATGGGATGGCGGACGCCCTCGATCATGGGCGGTATGCAGAATACCTTCACCTACAAAGGGTTTTCTTTACGCGTGGCAATGGACTTTTCTATAGGTCATATCATCAGCAATGGTGCGCTGGCCCGTTCGCTCGGGCAGGGCAGGGCGTACAACGAAGGCGCTCCCAAGACAGCGCTGGGACCGGATATCTGGCAGAAAGAAGGCGATGTGGGCAAGAAATACGCCCGGTTCTCCTTTGCCGATTATGACTTCGGTCAGCGCAATTATCTGAGGAACGCTACTTTAGGCACCAATAACAGCTATTCATCCGATGCATCTCCGATGCTGGAGAAAGGAGATTTCCTCGCCTTTAGGGAGATCGCCCTTTCTTATGAGCTGGCGCCTTCCCTTGTCAAAAAGATCCGTGCATCGAGCCTGAATATTTTTGCCAGCGTCAATAATCTCGGGTATATAACAAAATATACAGGATTTAATCCTGAAACCTATACCGGAGTAGACGGTGGCGGCTATCCCCGCCCAAGACAGTATTCATTAGGTGCAACTCTTAAGTTTTAAAAAATAAAACATGCAAAAGATAATCAAAATATTGACGGTGCCGGCCTGCTTGCTTATCCTCTTGTCGGGTTGTAAAAAAATGCTGGAGGTAACGCCCCAGTCCAACATTACCGAACAGACCTATTTTACAAGTGAAGGCGACTTTGATCCCTATCTCACGGGTATCTATCCCTCCATGCGCACCTTTGCCAACAACATCACGTATGGTACCGAACGCAGCGAAGAACTGATCCCGGCCCT
>DATHHO010000080.1:0-7696 GCA_035317125.1 Puia sp. | reverse complement strand
GGATGGAAATATGCGGCCGGCGTCCGTTATTCGCTGCGAAGGAAAACCTTTCCTGCGCGCATGACCGATCCGGCCAGAGCAATTGCGTACTCAGGAGAAATCCAAGCATAGTCCTATACAGGCTGGATTTTCCCATCAGCGAGTGTTTTGAATAAATATCAGTCAGTTCAGTTAGTTCTCTGTGTGTCCGGGTTGTGCGTCATCTGTCCTTCCAGTGCTGCGGTGTCCTTCTGCTTTAATTCTGTGGCGTCTTTCCTTTTATCAGGATATCGTTGCCCTTCCTCTCCACCTCGAAATCTCCCGTTGCTTCCAACGCCTGTAACAATGTTTCAAGACTGTCATTGGAAATGATCCCCGAGATCGTCCTGCCGCCCGTCTGGTTCTCCAGTCTTACATCGACGCCGTACTGGTCGTGGATGATGGTGACCAGCTCCCGGAGCGGGGTATTGTCGAACATCAGCTTATGCTCCTTCCATGCGAGGGCGCAGTCCACCATGCAGGGCGACTTCTTCAGGATCTCCTTGTCGAATTCCACGAAGTCGCCGGGAGCCATATTCAATTCCTTTCCGTCGGAGGCATGGACGATGACCGAACCTTCTTTGAGCATTACATAATCGCGGTCGTGCCGGTTGACCACGTTGAACTGGGTGCCGGTGACGATGATATCGAAGTGATCGGTGTGGACGATGAACCTGGAGCGCAGCGGGGTCTTGCGGACATGGAAGAATGCCTCGCCGTTGATCCAAACTTCCCGGTCGATGCCGTCCTTCCAGCCGGGTGAATAGCTGAGCTTGCTGTTGGCATTCATGGTCACTTCCGTGCCATCGGGCAAATGTTGTGTGAGGATCTGGCCGTAGCCGCTGGCGATCTGGGGCTTACCGGGCAGAATGGCCTTTGTGATGAAGAGACCGGCCGTGAGCAGTACCAGGATAGAGGCAGCCGCCATCCAGCGGCGTCGGCTGAGCAAGGGCACCGTCCTGGCGGCAGTGGATGTCTGTGGCTCCGATAGCCGGGACATAAGGGCCGTTTCGGCAGCCCTGGCCTGGTCGCTTGTTATCTCCTTTTCCTGTATACGGGTGGTATTCAAAAGATTGACAGCCTGATCCACCAGTTGCCGGCGATCTGGACTGGATTCCATCCAGCGTTGCCAATCCTTTCCTCCTCTGGCATCCGTCTGGAAATACCATGACAAAAAAGACTCATCGGCCAGCAGATCTTCCGGTTCGCGATAATTTTCTAACATACAATAAGTAACATCTTCGAGATTATAGTATGCCTAAAGATAGTTTTGTAATGTTGTACACCCGATTTTTTTGAGGTTTTTTTTAGTAAACCTGCTAAAATCTTTTTAACGGGGCAGGAATAATCTTTTATTTTCCTACATTCAATGAACTAAGACCACCATTGAACACTGCCAACCAGGACATAACGCTTTGGGAATCCTTTCGTAAGGGAGACAGGGAAGCATTTGCTACCTTATTCAGGGAACATTATGAGCTCCTGTTCCGGTATGGCTCCAAATTCACGACGGATGCGGAGCTCCTCGAAGACTGTATCCAGGAGTTGTTTATCGAGCTGTGGCAGGCCAAATCCCAGGCTCCGGTACATTCCGTGCGGGCCTATCTTCTCAAATCCCTCAAATACAAGCTGTTAAAGGTATTCAGGAAAAAGGGCAAGTTCCTCCCGCTACAAGAGAACATGGACAACAACTTTGAATGGAGCCATGAGAATTTCCTTATCGCCGCGCAGGAAAGCCAGGAAAAGAAGCAGCGCGTGCTGGGCGCATTGGGGCGGCTGTCTGGCCGGCAGAAAGAGATCATCTATCTGAAATATTACCAGAACCTCAGCTATGACGAGGTGAGCGAGATCATGAACATCAACTACCAGGTGGCGCGGAACCTCCTTTACCAGGCCATCAAATCCCTTAAGAGCATTCTTGCCGGATCGCTGGAGCTATTCTTTTTCTTTCTTTAAAGAACGGCGGACGCCCGTTACAATTTTCAATTGCGGAACACTGAAGGATGTGCGCATGACACTGAATAAATGTGCGGCGTGATCGCTGTGCATGAACAAGCGGCAGATCCTGTGCCTATAATTGGCAAATAGGATTTATTTTCGCAGGAAATTTCAAAGTAACATTAAAACATAAAGATATTATGAGCATGGTAGATTCATTCGAGAAGATCCCGGTGAAGATTTTCAATACGCTGGAAGATGGATCCCGTTTTATCGGAAAGGAAATTTCGAACCTTATCCGGGAAAAGGCGGCAAAAGGCGAGAAAGCCGTACTGGGGCTGGCGACGGGCTCATCGCCCAAATCGTTGTATTCGGAGCTGGTGCGGCTGCACCGGGAAGAAGGGCTGAGCTTCCGCAATGTCGTCACATTCAACCTCGACGAGTATTACCCCATCGATAACGACGCGTTGCAGAGCTACAACCGGTTTATGAAGGAGCAGCTGTTCAACAAGGTAGATATCGATCCGGCGAACTGTCACATCCCCAACGGAGAGTGGAAGAAGGAGGATATCAAGAAGCATTGTCTGGAATATGAGGCGATGATCGAGCAGGCCGGCGGCATCGATCTGCAGATCCTCGGGATCGGGAACAACGGTCATATCGGGTTTAATGAGCCGGGCAGCAGCCAGTTCTCGCATACGCGTCTGATCCCGCTGGATAATTCCACGCGGATAGCCAATTCCAATGAGTTCCAGAATATCTCCAAGGTGCCGCGGCTGGCGATCACCATCGGCATCGGCACGATCATGAAAGCCAAGCGGATCATCCTGATGGCCTGGGGCCAGATCAAGGCACCGGTCATCCAGAAGGCGGTGGAGGGGCAGGTGACAGAGCAGATACCCGCCTCGCTGCTGCAACAGCATAACGATTGTCTTTTCGTGACGGACCAGATGGCGTCATCGGAACTGACGCGATTCAAGTCGCCCTGGCTGACCGGGGACCTCGACTGGACGCCGGCGATGATCCGCAAGGCGGTGGTGAATATGGCGCTGAAACTGGGCAAGCCGATCCTGAGCCTGACCAACAGCGATTATAACGATAATGCGCTGAGCGATCTTCTGGTAGAAAAGGGCGACGCGTATGAGATCAATCTGCAGGTATTCTATCTGATGCGGGACAGCATAACGGGATGGCCGGGCGGCAAGCCAAATGTCAACAATCCGGCGCACGCCGAGCGGTCGGAGCCATTCCCAAAACGCGTGCTGATCTTTTCGCCGCATCCGGATGACGATATCATTTCGATGGGCGGGAGCTTTATGCGCCTGCACGACCAGGGACATGACGTGCATGTGGCTTATCAGACCTCGGGCAATATCGCGGTCACGGATGAGTTCGTCACGAGGTTTCTCGATTTTGCGGTTGGATTCGAAGTGCTGGCGGGGATCGACAACAAGAAATCATCGCAGATCTTAAAGAACGCCACCGAATTCCTTAAGAACAAGAAAGCCAGCGAGATCGATACGGCGGAGATCCGGAGCATCAAGGGGCTGATCCGTCGTTGTGAGGCGAGGGCGACCTGTCATTATGTGGGGATCAAAGACGAGAATATCCATTTTATGAACCTGCCCTTTTATGAAACGGGGACGATCGAGAAGAACCCGATGGGTGAGGCGGACATCTCGCTGACCATGGAGCTGCTGCGTAAGATAAAGCCGCATCAGATCTATGCAGCCGGGGACCTTGCCGATCCGCATGGAACGCATAAGGTGTGCCTGGATATCGTGTTCGAATCGATGCGGAGGCTGAAGGCCGCGGGAGAGACCTGGGTAAAGGACTGCTGGGTGTGGCTGTACAAGGGCGCGTGGCAGGAGTGGGATATCAGCGAGATCGAGATGGCGATACCGATGAGCCCGGACCAGGTGATGAAGAAGCGGTTCGGCATCTTTATCCATCAGTCGCAGAAAGATATGGTGCCCTTTCAGGGTAGCGATAGCCGTGAATTCTGGCAGCGTGCGGAGGACCGCAATGCGGGGACGGCGGCGCTTTATGCACAGCTTGGGCTGACAAAGTATGCCGCCATGGAGGCATTCGTCAGATGGCATTTCTAGGCTGGACATGAATGCTCCTTCGGGAGCCCATTGGTCCGGGCCGGGTGAAAGAACAACTAAGTGTTCTTTGCGCTGCGACCAGGCGCGGATGCTTTTATTTATCGGGCAAACTCTGTATTTTTGCAGCTTGCAGAAATCAATATGCCACAAACTAATCTTATCACGTTAAGGCAGGAATGGCAGGAGGCCTGGCAGTCGGCCGTATTCCGGAAGAAGCTGATCACTGGGCTGCTGGCCGTGGCGCTGGTCGCGATGGCGTTCCCCGTATTCTTTCAGGCCATAGAAAAAAGAGATGGCATCACATTTAACGATGCGGTGCTGGGTGTGCTGCCTCCCCATGATGTCTCCGTGCCGATCTTTATCATCATCTGGGCGACCTTTACGCTGACCTTGTTCCGGTGCATACAGAACCCGGATATGCTGCTGGCGTTCCTGTGGGCGTATATCTTTGTCAGTCTGTCCCGCTTCCTCTCGATCACGCTGGTGCCGCTGAGCCCGCCGCAGGGGCTGATCGGGCTGGCCGACCCGCTGGTCAACCGGTTCTACGGATCGAAATATGTCACCAAGGACCTGTTCTTCTCGGGGCATACCTCCACCCTTTTCCTGATGTATCTCTGTCTGACAGGCCGAACGGACCGGATCCTGGCGCTGACCGCCACGGTGCTGGTGGGGGTGCTGCTGTTGGTGCAGCATGTTCATTATACGCTGGACGTATTAGCGGCACCGTTCTTTACCTGGCTAATCTGGAGGGCGACAAAGAAAGTGGTTTTGCGGTGAGGCTGGTATGCTAGAATGCTTCCCCCAACTGGAGATAGAACCCGTGTGAGGAACCTCCGCTGACGCCATAGTCGAGGCGCAGGTTGAGCTTTTCCGTTTTATTGAGCGCGATGCGCAATCCCCCACCCCATGAGTATTTAAGGCACTGAAAATTAAGGTCCGAGACGTGACCACCGACGTTGCCCATGTCGCCGAAGCCAACGGCGCCAAGGCGGCCGATGAGGTGGACGCGGTATTCGGCCTGGAGGGTGAGGAGGTTCTTGTCGCGGAAACGGCCCTCGTAGTAGCCGCGCATGTCGTTGGCCCCGCCGAGGGCAGTGAGGCTGCGGAGGGGGACATCACCGGCGTTGAAGAAGCCATAGACCTGGAGGGCCAGGACCTGCTGGGGGCGTATGCTGATAAATTTGCGGAGGTCGAGGACGAACTTAGTAGACTGATAATCAGACCCTAATATCTTGCTGAAGTGGTCAAAATAGAATTGAAGCATGGTGCCCCGGTCGGGATAGAAGGCGTTGTTACGGGTATCGTAGGTGAAACTGAGACCGAGGCCCGAGACTTGGTAGTCGGTCCTGCCGGCGATATTCTGCTTGTCGAAGACGCCGCCGGGCTGGTACTGGATGTCGAAGACGCGCTGGTACTCATATACCAGGCCCAGGAAGAGGTTGTTGCTGAGGCTGCGCTGGGGGTGGAGGTAAACATAGTATTGTCTGAACCTATAGTCTTCACGGCTGCTGTCGTGGGTGGTCTTGCCGAGGCCCCAGAATTTGTCGGGGAAGGAGCTGTAAGACAGCTGCTGGTTGATGATAAAGCGTTCGCCCGGGAAGTAGATGGAACCATTTAAAGCCAGAACAAATTGCTTGCGGGTTGTATACAGGGATACCGCCTGGACGTTAGAGGTGCGGGTAAGGGAATCATGGCGGCCGTGGCCTATCAGGTGGAATGTGGAGGAGCCGGCGAGGCCGAAAGACCAGCCGGTCTCGATCGAGCGGGCGATAATTGGCAGAATGAGAACATGCCTTATCTTTGCCGGGACCTCTTTCTGAGCCTGGGCCCGAAAAAGGCAGAAAAGCAACATGCAAAGGCAAAAAGCCGTGGGAGCTGGTGTTTTTCGGAACAAGCGAACAGGCAATGTTGAAATTGTGTTATTTACGAATAGCGATAAAAAGTAAGCAAATTAACGGGTAAAATCTAATTTCCTTACATTTGGAGATTAATGAAGAATTCACAATTTGTTAAAATTAAATTCATCTTATACATTTATAGGCTCTGAAGCGGAAAGGATGACCCTTCCCTTTCTTAAATTAAAGCTAGCACCATGAAAAAATTTGAATGCCCCGATTTCGTTTTAGGAGATAAGCTATCAGAAGAACAATTTAACTTTTTCGACAAGTATGGAGTGATCATATTCAGGGATTTTCTTAAATCGGAGACTGTTCAATTATTCATTTCGGAGTTAAACAGGATCGAGAAGATATGGCTGGAAGACGGCCGTGAGAAGATCAACGGGATACCCCTGAAGTTTGGCAAGGACGAGGCTGGGAATAAGATGATCCAGCGGATGTGTTTCCTCAGCCTGAACAGTGAGATCTTTCATGAGTTCCTGCAGGATCCCCGCGTTAAAGCCCTTATAGGACTTTTGTATCCCTATGAAGGACGCATCGGGGAGAATGAGAAGGACGGGTTGATCCTCAACCATTATGTGCGGATGCCAGAGAGCAATTTCACACAGATGGGCTGGCATACGGACAGTCCGCGGGACCTGTTCCTCGGGCAGAAGATCATGCCGATGCTGAATGTGGGCATCCATCTGGACAATACACCGTTTGAGAACGGGGGTTTGCGGGTGTTGCCGGGGACGCACAAGCAGAACATCCTGCGTCTGTTATTCGGAAAGAAGTATTTTATCGATAATAATCCCGACCGCCGGGAGATCGGTTTCGATGTAGCGGCAGGGGACCTGACCGTGCATGATGGCCGGATCTGGCACCGTGCGCAGCAGAGCCCGTTGTATGGGGAGGCGAGCCGTCGCCGGGTGATGTATATCCCGATCATTACCGGCAAATACATGCCGAAGGATGAGAAGAGCAAGACACCGTTCTATCATCGGTTTGCGTCGAAGGTGCAGAATTAGCTATACGAGCCGCCGCCGGGTGAAACTGGTGACATCTGTGCATGGGGCTTTTTTATATTTTATTTATATCGGCCGCCTCAACGAGGGGGCCGATGTTTTTTTAGGGGTGCATGGGCGCGAGGTGAGATTCAACGCATGAAGGATTATTGCCTGCCCGAAGGATTGACCGCATGAAGGATTTATGATCATTAAAACTATCAGTTTATGGAGTATGCATTGATCACGGGAGCGAGCAAGGGGATCGGCAGGGCCATTGCCGGGGAGCTGGCGAGCCGGAAGTATAATCTTTTGCTTGTCGCCCGTAGCTGGGACCTGCTGGAGAAGGCGGCCGCGGAGCTGAGCAGCCAGTATGGGGTGAAGGTGGAATGGCTGGCGCTGGACCTGTCGGGGGCAGACGCCGCACAGAAGGTGCTGGAATGGTGCAGGGAGAAGGGGTATGCCGTGTCGGTGCTGGTAAACAATGCCGGGTATGGGCTGAGCGGGCCGTTCGAAAAATATAGTCTTGCCGAGCATCAGAATATGATGCAACTGAATATGGGGACGCTGGTGGGGATGACGCGGTTGTTCCTGCCGGAGCTACGTCGTCAGCCGAAGGCTTACATTATGAATATTGCGAGCTCGGCCGCCTATCAGGCGGTGCCGAAGCTGAGCCTTTATGCCGCGACGAAGGCATTCGTGCTGAGCTTCAGCCGGGGATTGCACCAGGAACTGCATGGAAGCCCCG
>DATHHO010000079.1:0-2428 GCA_035317125.1 Puia sp. | reverse complement strand
TTTGAAACCCTGCCTGCGCGCATATTCCTTCGCGGTATGGAGGAACCGGGCCAGATGTTCCTGCTCCCTTTTCATATTCGTATTGAGCAGGCTCATATAGCCTTCCCGCCCGCCCCAGAACACATAATTCTGTCCTCCCAGCGCGATGGTCGCATCGAGTGCGGCTTTCACCTGCGTCGCCGCATGGGTCAGCACATGAAAATCAGGGTTGGTGGAGGCGCCGTTCATATACCGCCGGTTCGAGAACAGGTTGGCCGTGCCCCATAATAATTTCACACCGCTGGCACCCTGTTTTTCCTTCGCATAATCCGTCAGGGCCTGCAATCTTTTCTCGTTATCCACCACATCGTTGGTATAATCGACCACATCGACGTCGTGGAAGCAATAGAAGGGAAGGTCCAGCTTCGTGATGAACTCGAATGCCGCATCCATCTTATCCTTTGCCCGGGCGACCGCATTGGTTTTTTCGTTCCATGGGAAGATATGCGTAGGCTCGCCGAAAGGATCGGCGCCATTGCCGACAAACGAATGCCAGTAGGCAACGGCAAAACGGAGGTGCTCCTTCATCGTCTTTCCCGCTACCTGCTTGCCCGCATCGTACCAGCGGTACGCAAGAGGGTTGTCGGTCTGAGGACCTTCATATTTTATCTGTCCTATTCCCTGGAAGAATTCTTTGTCACCGGTGATAACTGGCATAGCTGATGGTTTGCCCCCGACCCTTGCCGCATGCTCCCCGGTCCGGGAACGGCGCAGATCCGGGATGTTTATAAATGTTTATGTAAAATTTCTTTCCAATCCTGGTACAGATCGTCGTACACGCGCGCATTCCTTGGCTCGATCAGTTGCAGCGGCTTCCTGCTGCGGAATGCCTCCTTCTCACTGCGGAAGATGCCCGCCCCGATACCCGCACCCACGGCAGCCCCCGTACTGCCATCGCAATCGTACAGCTCGACGGGCGTATCCGTGGCTTCCACGAACGCCTCTGCAAACACGCTGCTCAGGAACATATTGGCTTTCCCCGCCCGGATAACGGAAGGGCTCATCCCATTTTCCCGCATGATATCCAGCCCATAGCGGAAAGCAAATGCGATCCCTTCCTGACCCGCCCGGTAAAGATGCCCGGCCCCATGCTTGTTGAGATCGATGTTATGGATATGCGCACCGATGATCCGGTTGTGCAGAATCCTTTCCGCGCCATTGCCAAATGGCAGGATCCTCAGTCCGTCACTACCAGGCGCAATGCCGGCAGCCGCCTTGTTCAGGCTGATATAATCCGTTCCGCCGCCGCCCGTGCCACCCAGGGTTCCGCCGCCCGCCAGATCCCTGATCCAGCGGTTAAGGATCCCCGTTCCATTGATACACAGCAGCACTCCTATCCTTTTTCGTCCGGTGGCGTAATTGACATGGGCAAAACTATTCACCCGCGACTGAGGATCGTATACCAGTTGATCGCTCACGCCGTAGATCACCCCCGAAGTGCCCGCCGTGGCCGCCACTTCACCAGGCTCCAGCACATTCAGCGAAAGGGCGTTATTCGGCTGGTCACCGGCCTTATAGGTCACCGGTATGCCCTTTTTCAATCCCAGTTTGCGGGCAATATCTTCCTTCAGCCCTCCATGCTCCGAGAACACCGGCTGTATGGCGGGAATAAAATCTTTATCAAAACCGAAGTAATTGAAAACGTCATCCGACAAGGCGTCCTCCTTAAAATCCCAGAATATCCCTTCGGACAGAGCGCTGACACTGGTCGTGATCTGGCCCGTCAGCTTCATGGAAATAAAATCACCGGGCAACAGCAGCTTGTAGATCTTTTCATAGACCTGCGGCTCTTTGTCTTTTACCCAGGCCAGTTTAGCGGCCGTGAAATTTCCAGGGGAATTGAGCAGATGAGACAGGCTTTTTTCCGGCCCGATGTGCCCGAACGCTTTTTCTCCATACGGAACAGCCCGGCTGTCACACCAGATAATACTGTCCCGGAGGACGCGCTGATCCTTGTCCACCAGCACCAGACCGTGCATCTGATAAGCGATGCCGATAGCGGCGATCTGCGCCGGATCGAAGGCCCCGGATTGCTGCACCCTCAGAATGGCCTGCCGTACGTTCTCCCACCAGGTTTCGGGGGACTGCTCAGCCCAGCCGGGTTGTTTTGCGATAATAACAGATTCTGTATCAGGATATTGCGCTGATGCAAGGGTGAGCTGGCTCTCCGGGTCCACCACGGATACTTTTATCGAAGAGGTGCCCAGGTCAATCCCTAATAACAACATGAGTTTGGTTGATTTGCTGTTTGAAAAATCGCGGGTAAATATAGACTTTTTTTTGAATTGTAACCGATTGCATACTATTTTTTAAAAACCCTTACTTTTACAGCCTGTCAGCTAACCCCATGATATGATCCCTAAAAAAGATATCACCATTTATGATATAG
>DATHHO010000078.1:0-3628 GCA_035317125.1 Puia sp. | reverse complement strand
ATCAGCTTCCGTAAATATGGCTTGCCCGACTATACCACGACGGCGGCTATTACGGCGTTGGCCTGGAATGGTAAGATCGGCGGGGTGGTGGCCATGCAGGTACCCGGTAAATTAACCGTTGCCTATCCGATCACGGCCGATGGGCTGGGTTTCCGCGGAGGAAACGCTTCAGCGAATTATGAAGTGAGCTGTGAGACGACGGTATATGCCAGCAACTCTGCGAATTATGCGACCAAAGGAGAAGGCATCCAGCTGAATTCAACTGGCCTGACCAATGGACGCGCCAGCATCGGCAACGGTGGTGGTGGGGGTAGTGATGACAATGGCGGCGGCGGTGGCGGCGGCAACTATTCGGATGGCGGGATGGGTGGCTTTGGCTGGACCTGTTCGGCTACACCAGTCGGTGGCCTTGGCGGACAATCTGTCGGAGGCTATGTATCGAAGTCCCGTATTTTCATGGGTGGTGGCGGTGGCGGCGGTCAGCAGAATAATGGAGTAGGATCTGCGGGCGCCAGTGGCGGCGGGATCATCCTTATCAGCGCAAACACCGTCAGCACCAGCTGCTCGGGTACGGTTAAAATATCTTCGAGTGGTAATGCCTCGGCCAACAGTGGTAATGATGGTGCAGGCGGAGCCGGGGCCGGTGGTTCTATAGTATTGAGCGCGGTAACCTTTAATGTTCCCAGCAGCTGTCCGCTGACCGTGCAAGGCAATGGCGGCAATGGAGGATTTGTAAACGACGCGGGCGCGCATGGCGGTGGCGGAGGTGGTGCACAGGGAGTAGTAGTCTATGCCAAAACGATACCGACAACCAATATCACGACCGTAACCAGCAATGGTACGGGTGGAGCAAACAGCAGCTCTGCGGGTTCTCCGACGGCGGGATCGGGATCGGGTACCAGCAATACGGGCGTCATGCCAAATTTTGGAAGTGTAATATTACCCATCAAATTGAGCAGCTTCACCGCGGAGCTTACGGGATCCGAAGTGTTGGTATCCTGGAGCACGGCCATGGAGTCGAACAATGATCATTTTACGGTCGAGCGCAGTACGGACGGAGTTAATTTTACAGCGATCGGCCTGGTAAAAGCCGCCGGCAACAGCAATACGTTAAAAGCTTATTCCCTGATAGACGGATCTCCTGTCAGCGGGAGGAATGTATACCGCCTTCAGCAGACGGATATCGATGGAAATTCCGCTTATTCCCAGTCGGTCGTCGTGACCGTCGATCGAGTAATCAAGGGAATGACCGTTTATCCGAATCCGGCTACGGACCAGTTTACGGTGCAGTTTGCTGCCAACGGCAAAGAGGCTTATCATCTTTCTCTGATCGATCTGTCCGGCAAGACGGTACTGACTATGAATACCGTGCCTGTAAACGGCCAGATCCATGTGGTGCTTGGCAGCAAGCTTGTTCCGGGAATCTATCTTATCAAGCTGGGCAATGGGGAAGAGCAACTTTTTGGAAAGGTGTTGATCCGGTAGGGCCGCGGACACTTGCTGGGCAAGTGAATGTCTTCCCAATCGATCGGCAGCCATCTCAGGGCTCGAAAACTTTGATCTAACCGCCTCTTCCTCAATGGGAAGAGTTTGTTTTGCCAGATAGTTGCAAATGCTTATCTTCGCTGCCGCTATTGAAAGTCCTGCAAAGGCGCCTTAAATAGCGGTATTTACAAGGATCGGGAAGTAGCGCAGGCCGGTAGCGCACCTGGTTTGGGACCAGGGGGTCGCAGGTTCGAATCCTGTCTTCCCGACTTGAGAGGACAAAGTGGAAAAATCTCCGCTTTGTCCTTTTTTATTTCCCCTCAATTCCTCGCTCAGCATATATATTATTCTCACCGCTTCATTGATCCTTGTGGTTCGAACGTGCTCGCCGTCAAAACATAATTTTTCCGGATAGATCGAACCGATGACCTGATGTTTCACTTCGATCGAACCGCTTTCATAGATCGCATCAAGCTGAAACAGATTGTCAAGCCCTTCTTTCAGCAGCGTGTCGATGCTTAACGGATGGTTCGATAAGCAATCGAGTTTTATTTTCAGCCGGTTCAGTTTTTCGGTGTACGTCTCTTTCATATCCCGGTAATCATCGGGCTGGATATGTCCTGTCAGCAGCAGGTCCTGCGCTTTTGCCAGTTTGCCTTCCTGCTCTTTTATTTCAAAGGCCAGTTGTTTCCGGTCACCGTGCGCATTACTGGTCTGGTTGGCAAAGGCTTTGTAAAGACTGATCCTGAAAAGCTCTTTCAGCTCGGGTCTGGGAACATATTTTTTAAGTTCCTGCAAAAAAATATCGTTTACTTTTTCTGCTTTAAACCGGCATTTACAATCCCTTACACAGTGGTAATACGGGTAATATCTGGTCCTGCCTCTGGAAGAACTCCCGCACAGGAGCTTGCCACAAAGCGGACAGATCAGGAAGCCGCGCAACGGAAGATGTTCCTGAGCGGCAACCTTCTTTTTGTACTGCCTGCCCCGTCCATCGAGCACGTCCTGTACTTCATAAAACAGCGCTTCGGAAACGATGCCTTCATGTTGCCCTTTTACAAAGCGGCTTTCTTCATCTTTATATTTCGGGACGAAGATCATACCCATATACACCGGGTTACGGATCGCAAACCAGAACAGACTTTTGGTAGAGGTCAGCCCTTTTTCCCTGGCCATCTTAAAAACCTGCTCGGTATTGAAGACGCCTTTGGCCAGCTCTCTGAATGCCCATCGTAAAATAGTAGCCTGGGGCTCTCTGGGGGCTATAAATTTCCTTCCCTGCTCATCGGCCTTGTTCATATACCCCAGCGGGGCAAGTCCCATATAACGGCCTTCTTTACGTGCCCTGCGCATACCGTGGAATACATTGAGGGCCCGGCGGTCGTTCTCTACTTCCGGAGCAGCCAGGTAGAAGGCCAGCATCATTTTGTTTTCCGGGATGGACAGGTCCAGCGGCTGTTCGATAGCCTGCGGTTCTGCTCCGAGCCTGCGCAGGACATTGATCATCTGGTAGGCGTCACCGGCATTGCGGCTGAAGCGGTCCCATTTGGTGAACAGGACCAGATCGCAGACGTGCCGTTTCTTTTTCAGGGACAGCAGCAGGCTTTTCCATTCCGGCCGGTTGAAAGTTTTGGCGGAATGGTCTTCAAAAATGGTCTGACGAATCTGGATGTTATGGATACCGCAGTATTTGCGCAGCATTTCTTCCTGGTTGCGCTGGCTGTACCCTTTGTCTGCCTGTTCATCCGTACTCACACGGATATATAAATCAGCTATTTTGCTCATGTTGCAAGAATTTAGATACAATGATGTCAGAAAAATGATGGAGGAACTGAAGGACACTTATAGCCTCTTCATGCGTTATATCCAGCCCGTGCTTTTTCAGAACAGCACGGGCCTGCTCCGGCGTAATGCCGGCAGCAGGATCCTCACTGAGCAGAGGATCTGTATTCTCAATAAATAAAGGAAGCTGTTTATAAGCAGCTTTTCTCCTGCCTCCACTCCTCACTTTACGCATACACACACTTAAGGCAACCGGCATCAAAGTTAAATACTGAATCAATACGTCACTTAGACATTATTTGTCTAAGTGAAAGACACTTCTATGCCCTGGAACTGTTGTTATGCCCCGGAGCCACTTCTA
>DATHHO010000077.1:0-8423 GCA_035317125.1 Puia sp. | reverse complement strand
TTTTTATATGCTACTAAATTGCTTGTATAACGCAAATATCAGGCCCGGGAGTTGCCCTTCAAAACAGGCATGTCTTCCTGAAAGTTTCTACCCCGGTCCCTTTTCAGGCAGCCGCGGTTTTTATAGAGGGAAATCAACCGGAAAGTTAGCATAAAAAGTTTAGGACATCAAACTATTGACGATAAATAAAATCCGCGTAGCTTTGCCCTCTGAATTAATAAATTGTTCCTACTATGGCTGATTTGAAAGCAATGGCTACCCAGATCCGGAGAGATATCCTTCGCATGGTACATGGTGCGCAAAGTGGCCATCCTGGTGGTTCGCTGGGATGCACGGATTTTTTCACGGCCCTCTATTTCAAGGTACTGCGACACAATCCCAACTTCAGCATGGATGGCAGGAACGAAGATCTTTTCTTCCTTTCCAACGGTCATATCTCTCCTGTTTTTTACGCCTCGCTGGCGAGATCAGGATATTTCGACATCAAAGAACTGGCTACATTCCGTAAGATAAATTCCCGGCTGCAGGGCCATCCCGCGACCGCAGAGCACCTTCCCGGTATCCGTGTCGCCAGTGGTTCGCTGGGACAGGGAATGAGCGTCGCTCTCGGCGCTGCACTGACTAAAAAACTCAATAAAGAAGAAAATATTGTATTCTCACTCCATGGAGATGGAGAATTGGATGAAGGGCAGAATTGGGAAGCCATTATGTTCGCCTCCCATCACAAAGTGGACAATCTGATTTCCACCGTTGACTGGAACGGCCAGCAGATCGATGGCACGACCAAATCCGTGCTCGATCTCGGTGATATTCATGCGAAATTTGCCGCATTTGGCTGGACTACCCTCGAAATGAACGGGAACGATATGGATGAGGTCCTCGCTACGATCGAAAAGGCGAAAGGCATGCTGGGACAGGGCAAGCCGGTGGCCATCATGATGCATACGATCATGGGCAAAGGCGTCGACTTCATGGAAAATGACCATAACTGGCATGGCGTGGCGCCCAACGACGAGCAGCTGAAAAAGGCGCTGGACCAGTTGCCCGTGACTATCGGAGATTATTGATTATCAGATAATTACATCAACTCCGGAGTTCGATAGCCTCACGCGCCGCCTTTCTCGAAGGCAGCCAGGAGGCCAGCAGGGCTACGATGAGGATGGTCGATAAGACCAGCAGGAAATCCGTCGGTACCAGTTTTACGGGATAATAATCGATAAGGAAAGATCCGCCCTGCAAGGCCAGGAGCTTATATTTCACCTGCAGCCCGCAGATGATCACCGCCAGCAGGATGCCCGCAAGCCCGCCCAGCAACGCCAGCAGGATCCCCTCGCTCAGGAATATCCGCTGGATCCTCCCATTACTGGCGCCAAGCGCCTTCAGCACATGAATATCTTTCTGCTTTTCCCAGACCAGCATCGTCAGCGCGCCCACCATATTAAAGGCTGCAACGATAAGGATCAGGGTCAGCAGGATATAGATCACCCATTTCTCATTGCCCATAACGGAATAAAGGCTCCGGTTCTGTTCATAGCGCGTCTGCACGAGATAGTCCTTTCCCAGCAATTTCTGCAGGGCTGGTTTGAGTCTGTCCGCCTGTAACGGATCGGCAAGGGCCAGCTCGAGACCGCCGTATTCATCGGGTTTCAGCCCCAGCATGCGTTTGACAAAAGCCAGATTGGTAAGCACGTAGCGGTCGTCGAATTCCTGCTGGATGGCGAAACTGCCCGCGGTGGCCATCGATTCATTGCTGAGGGATGCCAGCGGATCCGACGTGTACATCGGACCTCCCTTTTTAAAAAGATAGACGGACAGGGGTTGTATGCTGCGGTCGCTCTGCACATCCAGGGCGTTCTCGACACCGGAGCCCAGCACGGCCAGCGGATGATCTTCCGTCCCCAGCTCGAACTTCCCTTTCTTGATCCTGGAGGCCATACCCGTCGTTCCGGCGTAATGGTCGTCTACCCCTTTCAGATAAACGATGGTCTGCAGATCTCCGTTCGCAACCAGCGCCTTATCCTCGACGACGAGGGAGGTAGACCGGACCCCGGCTACACCGGACAGTTGTCTCAATTGTTCCGGGGTGAGTATAAGCGTTTTACCATTGGCGGGAGAGATCTTCAGATCGGGGTAGAAGCTGGAATAAAGCGATTTCACAAGGTCTTCGAAGCCGTTGAACACGCTGAGCACGAGGATCAGCGAAGCCGCGCCTACGACGATGGCGGCCATGCTCACCCAGGCGATCACATTGATGACGTTGGTGGATTTTTTTGCTTTAAAATAGCGCCAGGCAAAAAGGAAATTCAAATTTGATCGATTGAAGGTGAGTAAGGGCGCCATCCATTCAATGCCGCGCCAGATGATTTAATCCGCAGATGGATCTGTCTTCTGGCCCGGCGCATCGTTCTCATGCAGCTTACGGAAGATCTCTTCCATTTTGGACGCATGCTCGAGCGTGTCGTCGGAGAAAAATTGCAGGAGGGGTATGCGGCGCAACTGGTGTTTCACCCGCGAGGCCAGCTCCCGCTTGATCTCCCAACTCCTTTCCTCTATTTTTTTCATCGCGGCCGCCGGATCCTTTGCCTGGAAAAAGCTCAGGTAGATCCTGGCTTCGAGAAGGTCGGGCGTCAGCTTCACTCCCGTGAGGGAGACCAGCCCTCCGTCGATCATGCCCAGGGCCAGACGCTGGAAAATATCGCTCAGCTCCTGCTGCACCAATGCCCCTACTTGCTTCTGCCGTTTGCTTTCCTGCATAATTTTAACTATTTCGATCAACCCCGGCAAAGCTGGGGTTTAAACACGATCAGGCGACAAACACCCGGATCAAAAGGCCATTCCCCTATTTTTTCCCTATGGAATAACCCCACAACCGCTAAATTTGCCCCTTAATTGATGGTGCAAATTTATGAAGAAATTCTCCCGGATTATCCAATATATCTCGAAATACAGAGGCAAATTACTGGCATATCTCCTCTTTACCCTGCTGGCCACGTTGTTCGGCCTGATCTCGCTGGGCATGCTGAGCCCATTCATGGAGATCATTTTTTCGAAGGGCGGCGCTGCCGGAGACAAATCGGGCGCCATCCACACCAACGCGGTCGGGTCGCTGAAGACCATCATCGAGACCGTTATTTACCGCTATGGCCCCGTTGCCGCGCTGATCGCCGTGGCCCTGCTGATCATCCTGAGCACGATCCTGAAGAACCTCTTCCTGTACTGGTCCTATTATATCTCCTCCCCCATCCGGAGCGCCACCATCACTTTTCTGCGCAACGACGTGTATGAAAAAATACTGTCGCTGCCGATCGGCTATTTCACGGAGCGGCGCAAGGGCGACCTCATCAGCCGCATGACCAACGATATCTATGAGATCGAGTCCTCCGTGGTGGCCACGCTCGAAGGGCTGATCAAAGACCCGCTGACCATCCTCGGCTATCTTGCCTATATGGTCTATCTCAGCCCCCGGCTGTCGCTGTTCCTGCTGATCCTGCTGCCCGTTACCGGTTTTCTGATCGGCCGCATCAGCCGGAGCCTGAAGAAACAATCCAAATCCGCATCGGTGAAGCTGGGCGAGAGCCTCTCGGTGCTGGATGAAACGCTGGGGGGTATCCGCATTATCAAGGGGTTCGGGGCCGAGTCGCTGCTGAAGAAAAAGTTCGTCCAGATCAACGACGACCTGTATCATATCCGCAATAAGATGAACTTCCGCCGCGACCTGGCCTCGCCGGTGACGGAGGTGCTGGGCATCATGATCCTCTGCATCATCCTTTATTTCGGAGGAAGGCTCGTGCTGGGCGCCAAAGCCGGAGAAGGATTGCAGGGCGGCGACCTGATCACCTATATCGCCCTGTTTGGCATCCTGATCAATCCCGCCAAGAACCTCTCCACTTCCTTTTTCAATATCCAGCGCGGGGCCGCAGCGATGGACCGGGTGGAGGAGTTGTTAAAGGCGCCCGTTACGATCCTCGACGATCCGAACGCGAAAAAGCTGGACTCGTTCCGCAACAGGATCGAATTCAGACAGGTGGGGTTCTCCTACGACGATGCTACCATTCTGGAGGATATCAACCTGGTCATCGAAAAAGGCAAGACGGTGGCCCTCGTTGGATCTTCCGGCGCCGGCAAGTCCACCCTGGCCGACCTCGTGCCCAGGTTCCATGATGTCAGCAGGGGCGAGCTGCTGATCGACGGGATGAACATAAAAGATTATTCGCTGGCCTCGGTGCGCGAGCAGATGAGCATCGTCACGCAGGAGCCGATCCTGTTCAACGATACCATCGCCGCCAATATCTCGCTGGGCAAGCCGGACGCTACGCTGGAAGAGATCATGGAGGCTGCAAGGATCGCCAACGCCCATTCCTTTATCATGCAGAAAGAAGACGGTTATCAGACCAATATCGGTGACCGTGGCAGCAAGCTCAGCGGAGGCGAAAGACAGCGGCTCACCATCGCGAGGGCGCTGCTGAAGAATCCCCCCATCCTGATCCTCGATGAAGCCACCTCCTCCCTCGATACCGAAAGCGAACGCCTCGTACAGGACGCCATCAATAAAATGATGCAGCACCGCACCAGCATCGTCATCGCCCACCGGCTCAGCACCATCCGGCACGCGGATGAGATCATCGTACTGCAGCATGGCCGCATAGTAGAAAGAGGCACGCATGACGAGCTGATCGGGCAGCAGGGGTTCTACCGGCGACTGGTGGAATTGCAGGAGGTGAAATAAAAGAATTTTTATTAACTTGTAGCTTCTGAAAAAATGGATTGCCATATTACTGCTCAGCATGCTGCTGTTCAACTGGTTTGGATACCGGCTGCTGACTTATTATATGGAGGATAAAGCTAATATCCAGCTGGAGGCCCAGCTGGACGACAACAGCTATGAAGAAGCTCAGCTGATCTCCATCAAAGCCCCCATTACGCATCTGTCCTACTATAACAATTCGAGGGAATTCGAACGGGTCGACGGCCAGATCTCCATCGGGGGCGTCGAGTATAAATATGTCAAGCGCAGGATCTACAACGACTCCCTTGAAGTGCTGTGCATACCCGACCAGGTAGCCATGAAATTCAAGGCCGTAAAAAACGATCTTTTCAAATACGTAAACGACCTGCATCACCCCGGACAGGGAAAAAAGGCCGGCGCCAATTCCGAAAATTCAAAGAGCTTTTCCACGGATTATTATCCCACACAGGATGTATTGCTGTCCGCCGATCTGCATTTTAAAGTATCCGCAAGATATTCTTCCGATTTCTTCTTTACTCCCTCCATTTATACGCTCGTTCAGGAGCAACCGCCTGAAAATGCCTGAGCGCCAGGTCCACACCATACAGCCCATCGCGAACTCCATGCCGCGACCTGACAGACCATTTCCGAGAAAATAAATTTACGCTTACCGGGTAGCGCGATACTGCCCGGTCAAGCATCCAGTAAGGCCATGCACGTCTGGATTCACCGTTCTATATCATGCGATCATGAAAGCAAATATCCGGATACTGATCGTGGCCAGCTCGGCCATATTATTGATCACCACTGTATCCTACACCTATATAAAAAAACATAACCTCCTCAGGGAGGAAACCCGTCTTTATGAAGCAGGGCTGAGGCCGGTCAGGGACAAAGACAATCCCTTTTATCCCGAAGCAGCGCTCGTCCACTACGATTCCGCTGAGCTGATGACCACCAACACCATGCGGCAAGCAATGGTCATTCAATTCCTGAAAGCATTTACCCTTGTAAAGCTGGGACAGGAGAAGAAGGCGGTCGAAATATTCAGGGTGCTCGTGGAAAAAACAAAGGACAACCGGTATGACCGCTTGTACTATGATGCGCAAAGGGAGCTCGCGCTGGCTTATCTGAGAATGGGGGAAAGGAACAATTGTATTTCCAATCATTCTTCCGGGTCCTGTATCTTTCCGATCAAAGGGTCGGGTGTATATACGGACCCATATGCCTCGCAGAAAAGCATAGAAGTTTTTCAGGATATCCTGACCCAGTCCCCGGCTGACCTCGAATCGAGGTGGCTGCTCAACATTGCGTACATGACCATCGGGGCATACCCCGGGAAAGTGCCTGCCGCCTGGCTTATTCCCGGGCTGGACACGGACGACTCCGCCTTCAGGTTGAAAGCCTTTCAGGACGTGTCGGGTGATCTGAAATTGAATCAGGTCAGGGGCGAGGCCGGCGGCAGCATTGCCGACGATTTTAATAATGATGGATACATTGACCTCATAACATCCTCGTGGGACCTGGAAGAAAGCATGCATTATTATAGAAACAATGCGGATGGAACATTTACCGATGTTTCTAACGAATCCGGGCTCAGCAAGATCAAAGGTGGGCTGAATCTCATCCAGGCCGATTATAACAATGATGGCTTTACGGATATCCTCGTATTGCGCGGCGCCTGGCTGGGAGAATTCGGCAAACAGCCCAATACGTTGTTGAGGAATAACGGTGACGGTACATTTACCGATGTTACGGTGGAGAGCGGCATCCTCTCCTTCCATCCCACGCAGACCGCCACCTGGGCAGATTTTAATAATGACGGATGGGTGGACCTGTTCATCGGGAACGAAACCTTGACTACCGATCATCCTCATCCTTCCGAGCTCTACATGAACAACAAGGATGGCACGTTCACCAATGTTTCTGCCGAGGCCGGATGTCAGGAAATTGGCTTTATGAAAGGCGTCACGTCTTCGGATTATAATAAGGACGGATGGCCCGACATCTTCATCTCCTGCCGCGATGGCAAAAAGATCTTGTTGAAGAACAAGGGGGTCATCGGGCCAATCCCGCAATTCGAGGATGCGACACATGCCGCAGGACTGGATAAGGAAATGACCTTTACCTTTCCCACCTGGTTCTTCGACTATGACAACGATGGCTGGCCCGATATCTTTGTGTGCGGCTACAAATTCCCTGGTTCCCTGGCCTTGACCGCGGCAGCCGAAGGACTGAACCTGCCTGTGCCGGAAGGGACCAGTTCCATGTACCTGTATCACAATAATCATGACGGCACATTTACCGATGTGGCTAAGGGGATGGGGCTGGACCATGCGGTGTTTGCTATGGGCGCCAATTTCGGCGACCTCGATAACGATGGCTGGCCGGACATGTACCTCGGCACCGGCAACCCGGATTTCACTTCCCTCGTTCCCAATAAACTATACAGGAACATTGGCGGTCAAAAATTCGCCGATGTCACCTCCTCTGCAAGAGTGGGCAATTTACAAAAAGGGCATGGCGTCGCATTTGCCGATATCGATAATGACGGTGACCAGGATATTTTTGTCCGGATAGGCGGGGCCTATAAGGGCGATGGGTATTTCAATTCGCTGTACATGAACCCCGGGCAGAGCAGCAATAACTGGATCAGTGTCCAACTGGAAGGTACGAAGTCCAATCGTTCGGCCATAGGAGCGCATATCTCGGTAAGCTTCCGGGAGGACAGCGTGAAAAGGACAGTATACATGGACGTTAATTCCGGAGGCAGCTTTGGCGGCAACCCGTTCCGGAAAGAGATCGGCATCGGACAGGCGAAGATCATCGATGAGCTGACGATAAAATGGCCCACCACGGGAATAGTGCAGGTGTTTAAGAATATTACGCCCGGGCAGTTCCTGAAAATAAAAGAAGGGAACGATCAGCCGGAGAAAATGAAGCTGAGTCATCTGGAATTCAGGCATCCGCATGAGATGAACATGAAAATGATCAGCTGTGTGCCGGTCAGATAAATGCGGACCGCCGCGCCAGCAGCCTACTTCAACAACCCCTTAAAAAAGGGGGTAAGCTGTTCCGCAAGGATGGCATGGTCTTCCACGTTCGGGTGGCCCGAGCATCCCCTGGCCTTCATAGGCGAGAAGAAATATAGCGCGACGCGGCGCCCGGAAGGATGGAGGGCGTCGATCTTTTCTTTTATCGCCGTCAGACAATTCTGGAGCAGGATCCGCCGGTCGCCGCTGATCATCGGACTGCTCAGCAGGGCGATCTGTGCGGAAGGGTATTTCGATTTCACCAGCTGTACGAATTTTATATAGCTGTCAACAAAGACGGTGCTGTCGAAGGGCTGCCGCGCGTGTTTACCGTCCCCGTTGCTGAGGTCGTTTGTGCCTAGCGCGATGCTGACGATGCTGGGGCTGTATTTTGTAAAATCCCATAACCGCTGGTCATCCGGCTGCAGGCCCGCCTTTTCATAGACCTGTGGCATCGAGGGGCTATCCATATTCCAGGTGCGGTAGATGCCGATGCCGCTGACGCTGCTCATCAGGAAATTTGCGCCGAGGGCCCTTGCCAGGCGGGGGCCATACGCATAGTAGGCATTGTGGTGGTCGTGATACAAGCCCGTGCCGCAGGGCGTCTCCGATGGATCTGCCGCGGCCCCGCAGGTGATGCTGTTGCCGATGAATTCGATCAGCGG
>DATHHO010000076.1:0-2485 GCA_035317125.1 Puia sp. | reverse complement strand
TCGCGGAAGTCCTGAAGACCCGGCGCATCGCGGGCGCTGCGCTGGACGTATTTGAACAGGAGCCCACCATCTATCCGGGCCTGGTCGGCTTGCCGAACATCCTACTGACGCCGCACACTGCCGGCGCCACCCTCGAAGCGCAGCATGGTCTGGCCAGTATGGCCGCCGACAACCTTATCGCCGCACTGGGCCTTGGTCCCGATGCGGGCAGGCCTCCGGCTATCCTGAATCCGGAAGTGCTTACCGGGAAGTCCTGAAGGTCAGCCCTGAAAACTTATGCAATAAAATTTAATATGTACTTCGGAAAATAGTAACTTTCTGAAAACATAATTTATGAAACACACTAACTTCTGCTTGTTCGCCCTGCTTTTGGGCGCATTTTCTCAGCTTCAGGCGCAGGGAGACAGTGCCGCAGCACAAAAAGCCTGGATGGATTACATGACTCCGGGTCCCGTTCACCAGATGGTCGCCAAGTCGGATGGGAATTGGAAGGCGGACGTGACGCTCTGGATGGCCCCTGGTGCACCCCCCACCACCAATACGGCCGAATGCACCAATAAAATGATCCTGGGCGGCCGCTACCAGGAGTCGAAATTCACTGGTAGTATGATGGGAATGCCTTTTGAGGGACTTGGTCTGCTGGCCTATGATAATGGAAAAAAACTGTTTATTTCTTCCTGGATCGACAATATGGGTACGGGTATGATGCATCTCGAGGGGCCCTGGAACGACAAATCCAGAAGTATCACCTTCCTCGGTAAATCAGTAGATCCGACGACGGGCAAGGATATGAATGTGCGGGAGGTTTTTAAATTCATCAATGACAACTCCCAGCAGATGGAAATGTATATGCAGATGAATGGTCAGGAATTCAAGACGATGGAGATCAAGCTCACACGGAAATAGCTCACGGAATAACTCAGACAAATAAAAAGCCGCCTCAATATATTTTTGAGGCGGCTTTTGTAGTTATATCGATTTACTCCTAGTAACGGTAATGTTCAGGCTTGAACGGACCAGCCTTGGGAATACCCAGGTAGCTGGACTGTGCGTCGGTCAGTTCATCCAGTACGACGCCGATCTTGGCGAGGTGCAGACGGGCAACTTTTTCATCGAGGTGCTTTGGCAGCACATATACTTTGTTCTCGTAGTTGCTGTGGTTGGTCCAGAGCTCGATCTGGGCCAGGGTCTGGTTGGAGAACGAATTGCTCATGACGAACGAAGGGTGGCCGGTAGCGCATCCCAGGTTTACCAGACGGCCTTCTGCAAGGACGATAACATCTTTCCCGTCGATGGTATATACATCTACCTGGGGCTTGACGGTATCCTTGGTATGACCGTAGTTGTTGTTCAGCCAGGCCATGTCGATCTCGATGTCGAAATGCCCGATGTTACAAACGATGGCCTTGTCCTTCATGCTGCGGAAATGTACTTCCGTGATCAGATCGCGGCAACCGGAAGCGGTGACGATGATATCGGCTTCTTTCACGGCATCCACCATTCTCTTTACTTCAAATCCGTCCATAGCAGCCTGCAGGGCGCAGATCGGATCGATCTCGGTAACGATCACGCGGCAGCCGGCGCCTTTCAGCGAGGCAGCGGAACCTTTACCAACGTCGCCATAGCTTCCCACTACGGCTACTTTACCGGCCATCATGACATCGGTGGCGCGGCGGATAGCATCCACGAGGGATTCTTTACAACCGTATTTGTTATCGAATTTGGACTTGGTAACGGAATCGTTGACGTTGATCGCGGGCATCGGCAGGGTGCCTTTTTCCATGCGCTCGTACAGGCGGTGAACACCGGTAGTCGTTTCTTCGCTCAGCCCTTTGATATGCTGGATCAGCTCGGTGTATTTGTCGAGGACGATGTTGGTAAGGTCACCGCCATCATCGAGGATCATGTTCAGGGGACGATCGGTGCTGCCGAAGAACAGGGTCTGTTCGATACACCAGTCGGCTTCTTCGAGGGTCTGGCCTTTCCAGGCAAATACGCCGATCCCGGCGGCGGCGATAGCGGCGGCAGCCTGGTCCTGCGTGGAGAATATGTTACAGGAACTCCACCTTACTTCGGCGCCCAGTTCTACCAGGGTCTCGATCAGTACGGCAGTCTGGATGGTCATGTGGAGACATCCAGCGATACGGGCGCCTTTGAGGGGCTTCTGTTTTCCGTATTCAGCACGGATAGCCATCAGGCCGGGCATTTCAGCCTCTGCAAGACGGATTTCTTTACGGCCCCATTCGGCGAGGCTCATATCTTTTACCTTATAAGGGAGCTGTAGATCAACGCTCTGTGTTTTTGTTGACATGGGTTTCATTATTTATTTGATGCAAAGATAGTTTCGCAGAACAAATATATAGATATTATTGGTAAATTTGGAACAGATCAGCAATTTGACACGATTTTACAGAACAAACGCATAGTATCGGATGGAAAAAGACCCTCAAACAGAAAAAAGCCCTGAGCTGCCCGTTATCCTTGA
>DATHHO010000075.1:0-4241 GCA_035317125.1 Puia sp. | reverse complement strand
TTTTTTGTTCAACCGTCTCGGTGTTCCCTGGCTGACACAAAAATGGACCCGCAGGATCTGCGCACAGGCTTATCATAACTCCGTGGAAGGCCTCGTGGGCAATGAGGATGTGGGACAGATGTCCGCCTGGTACGTGCTGGCGTCGGCTGGCCTGCATCCGGTCTGTCCGGGAGATACCCGCTTCGAGATCACCAGTCCCGTATTCGGCAGGATCGTCATACAGGTCGACCCATATCGGGCCGCCTCTCCCACACGCCCGCCGCCGGGCTCCCGCACCATGCCGTCCGCTCTGCGCCCGCCGCCCCGCCCAGGCCGCACCTTCACCATAATGGCAAAGCACAACTCCGCCGAAAATGTGTACATTCAGCGCGCCTTTCTGAACGGCAAGCCCTGGAATAAATGCTATCTGGATTACGCAGATATCATGACGGGTGGGACCCTCGAGCTGGAGATGGGGCCAGGGCCTGCGAAGGGATGGGGTTTTTAAATTATTCTTTATGAGATTACAACAGATCGGAAACAGCACCAGGGCACTGGCGAAACGACGGTTCCTGACCCCAGCCATATTATTTGCTGTGTGGGTCAGTCCCGCGCAAGCGTGGGCCCAGACGCAGACATGGGCGTTGGGGCCTTTCATCCGGCCCGCAGGCCGCAATCCTATCCTCTCTCCCGATACGACAAGCTTTTATGATCCGATGTCCCGGAGACGGATCGGCTGGGAATCGGGCGATGTCTTTAATCCCGCCGCTATCATGCGGCAGGGAAAAGTGATCGTACTCTACCGTGCGGAAGACCGCAGCGGCGACGCCATGATCGGCGGCCATACTTCCCGGATAGGCATGGCAGAGAGCACAGACGGCATTACAATGAAAAGAAGATCGTCCCCTGTCCTGTTTCCCGCAGAGGATGGCCAGAAGGCGAACGAATGGCCAGGTGGCTGTGAAGACCCACGCGTAGCCGTGACCGAAGAAGGAAAATATGTCCTGCTGTACACGCAATGGAACCGGAAAGTTCCCCGACTCGCCGTGGCCACCTCCACCGACCTCCTTCACTGGACCAAACAGGGTCCCGCCTTTGCACGGGCCTATGGTGGCCGCTTTGCGGGGGATGCCACCAAGTCGGCCTCCATCCTCACGACGATCCGCAACGACCGGCAGGTGATCACAAAAATAAACGGCAAATACTGGATGTATTGGGGCGAAGCCCATGTATATGCGGCTACATCCACAGACCTTGTCAACTGGGAGCCGCTGGTAGAAAAGGATGGCAGCCTCAGGCAGCTGATCTCTCCAAGACCCGGTTATTTCGACAGCCAGCTTACCGAATGCGGACCGCCGGCCCTGCTGACCCCGAAAGGGATCCTGCTCCTGTATAATGGCAAGAACCGCGACGATGACAAGCGCGATAAGAAATATACCGCGAATGCCTACTGCGCCGGACAGGTCTTATTCGATGCGAAGGATCCCACAAAGCCGATCGCCAGGCTCGACAAGCCTTTTCTGAAGCCGGAAGCCGATTTTGAAAAGAGCGGTCAGTATCCAGCCGGTACCGTTTTCATCGAAGGGATGGCATGGTTCCATAAGAAATGGTTCCTCTACTATGGATGCGCCGACTCGAGGGTCTCCGTAGTGATCTATGATCCGGCCGTTCAATGATCCGGTCACCCTACACGCAGCAGGCCGCGCGCACCCTTACTCTCCGCCCGGCTTCACACCGGGCATCCTGCTCTTCAGCAATTTGATCTGCCCATTGTGGTTGGACTCATGCTCGCATACATGAAACCATTTGCAATAATTATTGGTAGGACCCCACGGCCATTTCTTGTCCACCGTCATCAGCCACGCATCATCGCGCTTGCGGAATGCCGCAAGGGTCTTTTCCCGGCTCTCGGACAAGAGTTTCAGGTAAAAATCGAGATTGTTCCCCTTGATCTGTTTCCGGGCCGGTGCTCCCAGCTCCATGGCTAACTCCCATTCCTTGTTATAGCTCGCATCCCATTTCCCCCATTCAATGCCCTGGAAGGTATGGAGATGATAAAATGTATCCGTAGCGGCGAGATGCCAGAGCATGGAGCCGACCGTATTTGCCTTATCGTCAAGCAGGAAGTCGAGTTGCTCCGTGGTCATACCCTTGACGGAATACAGCATGATCGTACGCATCCAGGTCATCATGGATACCAGGGTACCGATCTGCGGGGAATACCCTTCCTTTGGCCCGATGACATTCATCTCATCACCCTCCGGAAAAGGACCCGTAAAGGCACTCTCTGTAAAAGCGCCGCCCGCAAAAGATTTGGCAGATCCGAGCTCCGGCAGGAGCGTGAATCCGGTAAGTCCCGATGCGATGGCAAAAGAAGTTTTGAGGAAGTGACGGCGGCCGTCTTTTGATTGGGCTGATTTCATATCGAGTCAGTTTTATAGTTAATAAATCCCTCCGGTCACCCGCACGATACCAACCCGTGAATGTTAAGAAAAAAAGCGATGCCAGGATCGGCGATGAATATCCGGTTTGGTTCATCAGATTAACGGCGAGGAATGCCGATCAGCGCCCGCCCCGCCCCACCCAATTCAGTCCCGCCAAGCCGAATCCAGCCCTAACAGCCAGCCCGCCAAACCCAATTCAGTCCCGCCAACCAGCTTCGGCCAGCCCGGGCGGACCGGCCCCTTTGTTATTTGCCCCTTTAGCGCCAGATATTTGAATTTTAAGGTAATACGTGTAAATTGCTTTCGGTTCTGAGCTGATTATGGAAAAACCTCGGTTAACCCGGATATAGGCGACTGAACCTGTCTGGAAACCATCGGATCGGGTCTACCCTTCAAGGCATTATCTTTGCTGTCGTAATTATCTACAGGGTATAAACCGATATTATTGAAAATAACTTTACTTATATTCTTATTGTCGATGGTATACGCGTCCTCCCCGGCGCAATACTTCTTTACCGGCGAGGTGAAAGACCCGCATGGAGATAAATTACAGAATGTATCCATCACCGTAGCCTCTTCCCATCTGACCTACAGGACCAATATCAACGGCGACTTCGGCATCATCTCCCGGAAGGAAGAGGATACCCTCATTTTTTCGTTCGAAGGCTATCAATCCTATACTGCAACGGCCAGGGCAACCGAGCAATTACAGGTTACTTTAAGGATGCTGGCTTTCGCCCGCGCTTCGGAGAACAGTCCCCTCATTTCGGTGATCAGGACCGTAAAAGTTCACCGCGGCGCGCCTTACCCGACACATGCCGCCTCACCCGACACCGCGGCGCCTCCCAGGGCCCCAGACACTACGCTCATATCCTACAGCAGCCTCACCGAGAACCCCTTTGTCGGACAGGCCGCCACCGTGTCCTTTCCGGTCAACATCAGCCATGCATCCTACCCCAACATCAGAAGGATCCTCGGCATGGGTTTTACCGTGCCGCCCGAAGCCGTCAAGATCGAAGAGATGCTGAATTATCACAACTTCAATTATGAGGAGCCGGAAGGGACGGACCTGTTCCACTGCAGCTCGGACCTGGTCTCCTGCCCCTGGAACGCGACGCATAAATTATTATACCTGAATATCTGCACCCGAAGATCGGATATGTCCAAATCGCCACCTGGCAATTTCGTTTTTCTGATCGATGCATCGGGTTCCATGGATATGCCCAATAAGCTGCCCCTGGTGAAATCCGGTTTCCGGTTGCTGGTGGAGAACCTCCGGAACATCGACACCGTATCCATCGTGGCCTTTGGTGGCAGGACGGGCATCGCGCTGGAAGGGGTGTCGGGATCGGAAAAAGGAAAGATCATCAGGGCCATAGAATCTCTCCTGCCCGATGGGCCTTCACCCGGTGGGGAGGGCTTGCAGCTGGCCTACCTGGTCGCACGCAGACAGTTCATTGCGGGTGGCAACAACCGGGTCGTATTGATCACGGATGGAGATATCAGCGAGGGAGCGTCGGACGAAAAAGCGCTGGAAGATCTCGTCGAACAGCGGAATAAGGATGGCATACAGCTCACCTGCATGGGGGTCGGCATGAGAAATTATAAAGACTCCCGGCTGCCCGCAATGGCGGAAAAAGGCCATGGGAACTTTGCGTATCTGGATAACGAGCAGCAGGCAGAGAAACAGCTCGCCGACGAACTGTCGCAAAACCTCTGCACAGTGGCTGAGAATGTATATGCCACTACCGGATTCAACCCCATCCTGGTAAAGGAATACCGCCTCATCGGCTTCTCCAATAAAGCCGCGGTGGGGGA
>DATHHO010000074.1:0-6687 GCA_035317125.1 Puia sp. | reverse complement strand
AGACTGCCGCCGCCGTTGAACCGCTCGTCGACGATGATCGCTTTTTTGTTGGCCTGTGGAAAGAAATAGCGTTTGAAATAATCGTGGCCCGCCGCCGCGGTGTTGGGGACATAGACATAGGCCACCTGTCCCTTCGTCGCTTCGTTCACCCGGCGCAGATTGCCCTCGACCCAGTCGCGGTTGCGCAATTCATATTCATTGGCGACCGGCACCACCTTTACGATACGCGAACCTTCATACCCGGGATTGGGTCCGATGGTCAGCTCCACGATCTTGCCGGCCGTATTCTCGAACAAACGGTACAGGTCATCCGTAGCGACAAGGTTCTCCCCATTCACCGCCAGCAGATAATCCCCTTCCTTAGCATTGATGCCGGGCTCGGTCAGCGGCGAACGCAGGTTCGGGTTCCAGTTCAGCCCGCCATAGATCTTCCGGAAACGATACCGGTTATTCGCCGTGGAATAGTCCGCCCCCAGCAGACCGCCGCTTATATTCAGCGGATGGGCGAGGCGGTCACCCCCGTCCGTTATACGATGATGCCCGACCGACAACTCGCTGCACATCCACTGGATCAGCGTATTCAGATCGGTACGGCAGGCGAGGTCCGGCAGGAAGACGGCGTATTTCTTTTTCATAGCCTCCCAGTTGACCCCATGCATACCCGGGTCATAGAAATAATCGCGGTTGATCCTCCACGCCTCATAAAAAATATCCGGCCATTCTGCCGCGGGATCGATCTTTACCTGGATGTCCCCGGTGCGGACCACACCTTTCCCCGCTTCGGGTTTTTCCCCCGCATTCGCGACGGTCATCGTGCCGTCTTTTACATACAGCATCTTTGCGCCATTGGCGGAGAGGACATATCCGTTGATCTCTATTATCTCGTTATCCTTGCGTTTGGCAAAATCGTATTTGTGCAGCATCCCGGCGCCGCCACCATCGGAGGAATAGGGGTAGGCAACATAATACAGCCCTCCATCCTTGCCGACGCCCAGCCCGGCATAGTTGCCCGCTTTCACAGGGAGATCGATGATGCGGTCCTGTATCCCGTCCCAGTCTATGCGCAAAGGCGCGACCGCCGCGCCGCCTGGACGCACACCCGCACTACCGGCTCCCGCCGCGCCGCCGCCTGCCGACCCGCCCGCCGCGGTATCTTTTTTCGCGGCAGCGCCCACCGGCTCCTCGTCATTCTCCTTTGCGAGTGGCGAAACGGTCTGCTGTTGCAGCGTCACCAGATAGATGCTCCTGCTCGAACGCATGTCTATATTCGACTGGTCAAACCAGTTGATCACCGGCCCCGCATCCGTCGAGGCAAAGAAATACAGATATTTCCCGGTACGGTCGAACACCGGCTCCGTCGCATCGCTCAACCCGTCGGTAAGCGGGAAGGACTTCTGCTGATCCAGCGAATACAGGAATACCCGTTTGAACTGCGTTGCCGTCAGCTGAGTATACGCGATCCATTTCGAATCGGACGACCAGTCACCGAACATCGCGCGGAAGGCGCCGGGCGTATAAAATTCGTCGGTATCGATCTTTTTGAGGACGCCCGAGGCGAGATCCAGCAGATAAAGATTCCGCGCATTGTCGGTATAACTGACTTTTTTGCTGTCGGGCGACCAACGCAGCCCGGCGTAGAAGCCGCTGCCCGTCAGTTTGATGATCTTCGGCTCGCCCTTTCCATCCTCCTGCCGGATATGCAACTGGTACTCACCCGATGCATCCGAGAAATAAGCGATCGAGCGGCCATCCGGCGACCATTCCGGATATTTTTCATGCACCCCCGGACTGAGGGTAAGGTTCCGGTAATCCCCTTTCTCCGCCGGCGCCGTAACGATCTCGCCGCGGAAGTCGAGGACGACGCGCGCCCCGCTGGGGGAGATGTCGGCCGAGCGGATATAATTGGTTCCTTTTACAAACCGTGAACGGAGCTCCAGCAGGTCGGCGGCGATGCCGATGGTCAACTTCTGCTCGCTGCCCTTTGCCGGATCGAAGAGATGGAGATAACCGGCCTGTTCAAAAATGATTTTGCTGCCGCTGCCGGCCGCCCCACCGCCGCCGGACCCGCTGGCCGTCCCGCCGGATGCCGATCCGTTGCCGGCCCCATTGCCGCCCGATGCGTTGAGGATGGGGAAATCGGAAAAATTGGTGGCCTGCCGGATCTCCTTGCTGGAAAGATCATAGGAGAATAAATTGAACTCCCCGTTGCGGTCGCTGCGGAACCAGATCTTATTGTCCAGCCAGATGGGCCCCGTATCGTTACAACCTTCCGCCGGCTGCGGGATCCGCACGATGGAATGATCGGCAAAAGAAAAGATAATAATATTGGCGATGGAGCCACCCCGGTAGTGCTTCCATTGTAAGAAGGCATCGGGGATCGGCGTATAGGCTATGTATTTACCATCCGGGGAATAGCACGCAAAGGCGGCATTCGGAATCACCAGCTGCGTGGCGGGCCCACCGGTAACCGGCACGGTGAACAATTGCGTATAGCGGTTGGAGAATGTGGTCCGGTTGGAGGCGAACAGGACGGACTTCCCATCCGGCGTGAAGCCCCTCACGATATCGGGGTTCGGGTGCCAGGTGAGCCGCCTGGGACTGCCTCCTTCCACGGGGACGACGAACACATCCGTATTGCCATCGTACTGCGCGCTGAAGGCGATCAGTTTGCCGTCGGGAGAGAACATGGGTCTCGATTCGATGCCCGCATCCACGGTCAGCCTCCGGGGCTGGCTCCCGTCTGCATGCGCTACCCAGAGGTCTTCCGCATAGATAAAGGCGATCCTGTCGCCGCTGATACAGGGCTGGGACAGCATCCGGGTATTACCGGTATCGATGGCGAACAACAGACGGGGGTATGCGCTGCAGCATAAAAGGAACAGGACGATGCGGAGACTTTGCTTTTTCATGTGTTTGACTTGTTTGGCGCGCAGCGTCGGATCTGCGCGCGGTCATGGAATTGCCAATTAAGATAAGGGAAATTTTCCGGAACGGCCGGGGCCGGCCAAAGGAATCCTCGTCATCGCGGTAACGGCGGAGCAGATCGGCGGCCTGGCACACGACAAAAGACGGAATTGTGATTTTTTCCCCGCAAAATTTGGAATATCCCGTTTTTCGTATTTACTTTGTATTTCAAAGTGCTTTTATGGATAGCTCCAATCAGGCCGATCAATCTTTAGAGACCCTCCGGGACATCAAACGCATGATGGAACGATCGTCCCGCTTCATTTCCCTCAGCGGGCTGAGCGGGGTGAGCGCCGGATGCTGCGCCCTGCTGGGAGCGTGGATAGCGGGAGGGTGGATGCGGGCTTACTATGGCACGGATGGCTTTGTCAGCCATAAAGGTTACCGCTCCGGAGACGCGGATGCCCTTGCCTTACAGCTCTTCCTGCTGGCCGGGGCCGTGCTCCTTGCAGCGCTGGCTTCCTCCATGTTCTTTACCTGGCGTAAGGCGCGGAAGAACGGCCTTCCTTTCTGGGACCATACGGCAAAAAAACTACTGATCAATATAGCCATCCCGCTGGTCACCGGCGGCCTGTTCGTGCTGGGCCTGTTCTATCACGGGGAATTGTTCCTGGTGGCGCCTTCCTGTCTGGTGTTCTATGGGCTGGCCCTCGTAAATGCCAGCAAATATACGCTGACGGATATACGCTATCTGGGCATCCTGGAGATCATCCTGGGCTGCCTCAATATGTACTATGAAAAATGGGGCATCTATTTCTGGGCAGTGGGGTTCGGCGTTCTGCATATTATATATGGGCTGTTCATGTGGTGGAAGTATGAAAGGAATGGGGGCAAGCATTAAGCAACAGAGGGTGATAATTTGATTATATGAAGAATCCCATTGGAAATCTGAATAAAGTGTTTGACAGCCGCATCCGGATGGGCGTGATGAGCATCCTGCTGGTCAACGACGAAATCAGCTTCAACGACCTGAAGCGGTTGCTGGAGCTCACCGATGGGAACCTTGCCTCTCACCTGATTAACCTGGAAGAGAACGGATATATCAAAGTACACAAGGGGTTTATCGGGCGCAAGACCAACACGACCTATTCGATCACAAGGGCAGGGGAAAAAGCCTTCAAGGACCATATCGAGGCGCTGGAGAATATGATAAAGGGGGTGAAGTGAGGCGCGCGAGCGGCGTGGATGGTTGCGCGAGGAGCGGAGTGGATGATGCGCATGGAGCGACATGCGGAGGTGAATCCTGGCTCTTTGGCGGGCGGAGGGTGGTTCCTGGCTGGCTGTACTTTGAAATACAAAGTACTTTAGAAAAGGCAAGCCGGGAAAACGAAAAGGGCAACGACAACTGACCAATAAAAAAAATGAACATGTCATCATTCGCAAAAGGGCTTTCAGCCCGACACCGCCCGCTCCTTTCGGGAGCTTTTTTCCGGACCCCCATCTGGTCCGGCCTGCTCGGCATCACCCTGCTGCTGCCCGCGACGTATTTTATGCTGACCCTGACGATAAGGATCTTCTTCGGGTCCGCAACCCTGTATTATAACATCTCCCCCTCCTTCCTCCAATCCCCCTTTGGCATCTTTGCCTGGCACAAGGCCCAGGTGATCCTTTGCGGGGCCATGCTGGCCATCGTCCTCAACTTATTGACCGTGCTGAGATTCCGGTTGCAGCAGGGGACCAGGGGCCTGGATGTGCAGGTCTCCTACCGGCGCTACTGGCTGAACACCGCCGTCGCCTTACAGGGCAGCCTGCTGCTGATCGTATTGCTGGCCTATACGCTTATCCAGCATATCCGGTATTAACGGGGCGCTGTCCACGACAAAGAGCCGGTGTCCACGACAAAGACCCAGAAGACCCATCGGGCAACAAAGGCATCTATGCCGGATCCCGCTGGAAATGGATCGCTAAAAAACAAATTTATAAAATGGAACCACAAAAATTTTCGCTACGCAGCCGCGCAAAGAGTTTCCAGTACGCAGGGGCCGGCATCGCCCGCTTCCTGAAGACCGAGCACAACGCCTGGATCCACCTCGCGGCCACACTGGTCGTGATCGTTGCGGGCTGGATGTTGAAAGTGACTTACGGCGAGGCAGCAGCGCTGGTGCTGGCGGTGGGGCTGGTCTGGGTAACGGAAATGCTCAATACCTGTCTGGAAAGGACGATGGACCTTATCAGCAGGGACCAGCACCCCGGGATCGGATACATCAAGGACCTGGCCGCAGGGGCCGTGCTCGTAGCCTCGGTCGCCGCGCTGGTCACCGGATTATTCATATTCATTCCCAAAATTCTATGAACCCTTTAACAGAACCTGTCCGCTCAAAAACAAATTCCATGAACACCGCTCAAGGCCCCGCGCCCGGCGCCACCCACCTGTCCATGAACCCGGTCATTTTTGGCAGCCGCAAGCTGCGGCCCGGAATATTCCGCACGGAGATGGGCCGCCTGCTCTTCTTATCCATGGTCTTCAGCTGTATCCTGCTGCTGGTAAGAATAGTCCACACCGGCCGCATTACGTTTATCTTTCTGACCTGGAACCTGTTCCTGGCCTTTCTGCCCTGGGTGATCTCCGATTATCTGTCGCGGATGGGATGCCTCTTCCGCGAAAAATGTCTGCCCCGCACAAAATATCTGTTCGGCGAGCTGGACGCATCGGACACGGCTACCGCTGCAGCACATGCGCATCTCCCCGGACCCCTGAACGGGCCTGCCAAGGGACCAGCATTCGCCGCTGGCAGCGCGCTGCGCAACAGGAGCCGGTTTTCCCGCAAGGCTTTGTTTGTGACCGGCTCCCTGACCTGGCTGCTCTTTATCCCGAATTCTTTTTATATCCTCACCGATCTTTTCCATCTGAAGGACTGGTACAACGATGGCCTGATGCCCAACTGGTTCGACCTCGTCATGATCCTCTCCTTCGCATGGAACGGGTTGCTGCTGGGCATTCTGTCCCTCCGGCAGATGGAAAAAATATTCCTGCCCCTGCTGCCGGCGCACAACGAGCTCTTTTTCGTTTATCCCGTCATGTGGCTGAATGCGCTGGGCGTATTTATCGGCAGATACCTGCGCTTCAACACCTGGGATGTGATCACCGATCCCTTCCAGTTGTTCGGGGACATCGCCGGCATCGTCCTGCACCCCGTCCGCAACCATTACGCGTGGGATATGATCTTTTGTTTTTCGGTGCTGATGACCCTGATCTACCTCATGCTGAAAAAGATCGGCAAGGCGCTCGTATAACCTCTAAACAATAAATCTCCCGACCATGGACAACGCATTCACCAGTTTCTGGAACCGCAACAAGATCATCTTCAAGAGTTTTCTTATCGGGTTCCTCATCTTATTGCTCCTCATCCCCACCGTCTTTATCCAGGACCTCGTAAACGAAAGACAGCAACGGCAGAAAGAGGCCGTCGCGGAGGTCAGCTCGAAATGGGCGGGATCGCAGACCATTGCCGGTCTCGCTATCGGGATCCCTTATATGGAGATGACCACCGATAAGGACAATACCACAAAAGAAACTAGGAAATGGGCCTTCCTGCTTCCTGGCAAGCTGGATATCCATGCCCGTATGATCCCCGAAAAGCGGTACCGCGGCATCTACCAGGTCGTCGTCTACACCACCGAGCTGCAGATCAGCGGCTCTTATGACGGCCTGCGCATCGCGGAGCTGAATATTCCAGCGGGCAGGATACTCTGGAATGAGGCGGCCGTGTTCTTCGATATCAG
>DATHHO010000073.1:0-14307 GCA_035317125.1 Puia sp. | reverse complement strand
TGCTGCCTGGAAGGGTATCGATATCGGTGTTCTTTGGACGGGTACAGCCGGGCGCAAAGATTTCTGGCTGAACGCGTTTAACAATGTCAACTTCGGTACGTCGCGTTATGCCGTTACCCAGCAATTGATATCCAATCCCTGGTCGCTGGAGAACCGGGATGGGATCTGGCCCCGGATCGGCGGCAGTGGGAACAATACGGCCCAGACCAGTTTCTGGCTGGAGGATATGAGCTATCTCCGCCTGAAAAATATACAACTGGGCTATACCTTCCCCAAGCCCTTGTTCAAAAGATTGGGGGTGTCTAATTTCCGTATTTCAGGATCGGCGGAGAACCTGCTGACCATTACTTCTTTCCAGGGTCTTGACCCGGAAAAGGCCGGCAATAACAACAATCTCTATCCGCTTAACAAATCTTATTCAGTCGCAGTTCAACTCGGCTTCTAAACTTGCTTAAATATGAAAAAGTTAAAACTCATTTATTCAGTATTTTCTATAACGGCGCTGGCCTTTTGCATAATGCTGGCCTCATCCTGCAGGAAGAACCTGCTAGATCAGACGCCTACTACCAATCCGTCCCCGTCGACGTTCTGGAAAACAGAATCGGACGCTACTTCCGGTCTTCTGGGCCTGTATTCTTCCATAAGACCCTGTTTCGACCGGGATTATTATTTTGACGGCCAGGCCGAATTTTTCCGGTGCCGTGGGAATAGTACTACTGCTGGAAATCTGAGGCTGGGTGACGCCTACCAGAGCTCCAGCACCGCCAACATGTTCGGACCGACCGCCTACGGCAGCTACTTCGATAATATGTATAAATATCTTTACGGCGCCGTTGACCGTGCAAACTATGTTCTTGTCAATGTCGCCAATATGCAGGCTACCGGAGGCACCCTGGCTACATCACCCGTGCTCCAGACCATCGTGGCGGAGTCGAGGCTGCTTCGCGGACTGGCTTATTTCAAGCTCATCTCCATGTGGGGCGATGTTCCCTATTATACCATTTCGCCAAACACAAATGCCGATCTGGCCTCTTTGTCGCGCATGAAGATCGGTCAGGTGAAGGACTCCATACTCGCCGATTATACCTATGCCTTTAACAATCTTCCAAAAGTTGCGTCTGCGCTTGGGCGGGCTTCAAAAGTTGCGGCACTGGCGCTCCGGGGTAAACTGCAGTTATACTGGGGTTCCTGGAATAAATATGGCTGGCCCGAGCTGGAGGGCTTTACCCCCAGCAGCGGTGAGGCCACTGCCGCCTTTACGGCTGCTGCCGCCGATTTCAAATCGGTGAGCAATGATTATGCACTGACTCTGTATCTGGGTGGAGATCCCGGCCAGATCGATGCACTGGGTCATGCAGATATATTACCCAACTATTTTACGTTGTTCACACCAAAGGCAAATAATAATAATCCCGAAATGCTGATGGTGTTTACCCATGGTGGCACCGGCACCAATCAGGGCGAAGAGCTGATGCGGGACTTTGCAGGCCGGTCGCATGAAGGCTCACAGTGTTGGGTGGCTCCCCGTTATGAGATCGCCGACCGGTATCAGTCGACGATCACCGGTGATTTCGTCGCACCGTTGATCCCGATGAACCCGACCGTTCCTGCTACAGGGAATGTTGCAAGGACCACAGCCGGTTCTGCGGTGAACCCAAACAGCTATGCGAACCGTGATTATCGTATGAAATCGACCATCCAATGGGATTATGAAGAGAGCATCGGCAGCGCCTCACAGGTATCCACTGGCTTTGTTCCATTTATTTACCAGACCTGGGCCGGAACGGTGAACATCGGCGGTGTTAATTATATTACTTACAATACCGATGGTTGTAACTCTGGATATGTATTCCGCAAATTTGTACGCAACTATGCCGGACAGGGTCGCAGCGACGGAGATTTTGCGTGGCCGGTGATACGCCTGGCCGATGTTTATCTGATGTATGCGGAAGCCACCAATGAAGTGAGCGGACCGCAGGCCGACGCTATCGACTTTGTAAATAAGGTGCGTCACCGCGGCAACCTGCCTCCGCTGGGAGGAGTCAGGACCGATAATTACCAGGATTTCTTCAAAGCCATCGAGCAGGAGAGGATCGTCGAGCTGATCGGAGAAGGAGAACGGAGTTTCGATCTCCGCCGCTGGAGAGCACTCGAAAGGGTCTGGGGACCTCCCGGCAGCCCGGGGGTATGGCGTATCGATACATGGGGTGCCAACCAGCAGCGTTATTTCCAGAACACTTCCGACCTGGAATACAAACAGGATTATATTTTCCGGATACCGCCGGGAGAGCGTGACAAGAACCCGAACCTGACCCAGAATATTCCATGGAGATAAGGATGATACCGATACGTGTAAATAAATAATTTAAACAAAATGAAAAAGAATATAACGATAGTATTGGCAGTCCTGGTGGCGGCGATCACCTGGAGCTCCTGCACCAAAGACGCTCCTGTTGATAAAGACGGCCTGCTGATCACCACAAGAAAAGACTGTTATGTGAGCAGCTTTGAAATATTAGGGACTGATTATGTAAGTGTCCGGGTGGGCACCGCCATAATCGACACCGTTGCTCAGACCGTCAAGGTGACGGTGCAGTTCGGTACCGATCTGAAAAATCTTTACCCGCAGTTCACCCTTGCCCAGGACTGCAAGCTGACGCCGAAGATCACGGGTCTGACGGACTTTTCCGATCTGGCACATCCCAGGCAATGGACGGTCGTATCCGGCGACCGCAAGGTATATAAACCCTATTATGTACTCGTGTTTGTTCAACCGCGGTAATGTTTGTTAATTCTAAAAAAAGTACGATGCAACACCAATCAAAATATTTTAGGTATACTTTATTGCTGGTGGCGGGGCTTTCGCTTTTCACCAGCTCGTGTAAGAAAAATGACTATGCTCTTCCGAAGCTTCCCAATAAGCTACAGAACGAAGCGATCAAAAGGACCCTGGGCCCGAATATCGTGGGCCAGCAGATCGAATTTGCCTATGCCATGGCCATCAAGCCCAATTTTGGTAAGCTGGTAGCCTGTGTAGCGGAAGCTTCCATTGCCGGGGCGCCCGGCACCTATATGGAGAACAGATCATTTAATACTGCTCAGAACGGGGCAGATGTAGGGGTTACCGTGGGTTCTCCCGCTGTAACCAGCGGCGCTACGACGACGGTGACGTATAATGTCGATACCTCCGCAGCCACCCTCCGTTACTATTATGTGATACCGGAAGCGGCCCGTGGCAAGACGGTCACGATCAAATTTACGGCTACCAGCACCGATGGAGAAAGCATCTCCACCACGATGGGTCCTTATACCATTGCTCAGATGGCCATGAAACTGAGCATGAAAGTAAGCGACAACAACCTGATGTATATCTCGATCGGGGACAGCACGGTGTACAATGCCGCCGATGCGGCTGCCCATGCAGGCAGTATCGATCTGGTCTATCTGTACCGCAACCTGACCACCAGCGCCTTCAACCATGCGCTCGTAGCCCCTGCGGCAGATCCGCAATACCTCCCAGGCGTAACGTTGCCAACCGGTGTGAACCGGACGGCCAAGCTGCTGAAGGAATTCAACCTGCAGGACCACAACCTCGCCCCGACCGAAAATTTTGGCATTTATATAGACGATGTGGATTTTCAAAAGCTCGACCTGACGGGAGACCCGAACTTTGCCATCAATCTGAAAGCGGATGCGGGCGTATGGGTTGAAACGGCCGATGGGAAATACAGGGCTTATATCTTCTTTAATTCAGTCACCACTACCGGAACGGCAACGATCAGCATGAAACGGTATACGTTAAAATAGCGACAGGAGCGACAGATATCATGAGAATACAATACCGGTTCATCGTCCTGTCTGTGGCAATAGCAGGGATGATCACCTGCTTGCCAGCGAAAATGATTGCCCAGCCCTTTGTCCATCCGGGCATCGATCAGCAGTCCGCCGATCTCGACCTTATGAAAAAAAGGGTGCTTGCGGGGGAGCAGCCCTGGAAAGGGGCTTTCGACAGACTGAAGGCAGCGGCTGACACGAATTTTATTGTAAAAGCGCATGTGCATGTACTGAGGGGGCCTTATGGGAAACCGAATATCGGCGGCGACGATCTGTCAAGGTGCGCGAATATGGCGTATAACAATGCGCTGGTCTGGTACGTTACCCGCGATAAGGGCTATGCGGCTAAGGCGATCGAGATATTGAATACCTGGTCTCCCACGCTGTGGGACCTTGACTATAACGATGCCAAATTGCTGGCGGCGTGGACGGGTCATCTGCTTTGTAATGCCGCCGAGATCCTTCGGTACAGCAATGCGGGCTGGCAGCAAAAGGATATAGCCGCGTTCAGCAATATGCTGATGACGGTATACTACCCGCTGATGCGGCCTTACTATCCACAGGCTAATGGTAACTGGGATGGCGCTATCATCCATTCCCTGATCGCGATAGCGGTCTTTACCGACAACCGCCCGCTTTTTAATAATGCAGTCGATCATTTCAGGCATGCGCCGGTCAACGGCAGCATCTTCAAATATATTTACCCGAGCGGCCAATGTCAGGAAAGCCCGCGTGACCAGGGGCATGTACAACTGGGCATCGGCGAATTTGCGGGGGCCGCACAGGTGGCCTATACGCAGGGGACCGATCTGTTCTCCATGGCCGGCAACAGGATCGCCCTGGGGTTTGAATATACGGCCAGCTTTTTACTGGGTGAGAACCCATACTGTTACTGCGCTATTTCGCAACGGGCAAAGGTGTTGCGGGATGACTATGAATATGTTTACCGCCACTATGCTGCGCAGGGCGTGGACATGCCTTATACAAAGCGAGCGGCCGATTCGGTGCGTTCCAGAGCTTCCCGCAGCGTATTGACGGCTGTGCGTGCTCCGGCAGGTAAGACTGTCCTGTCCATGGGACGACCAAAGCCAAGCGCCATCGGATATATAGCGGGTGCGGGGACAACAGCCTCCGCCCTTCCGGCTGTTCCTTCCGATGCGATCATGGTCTCACCCGGTCAATCCATTCAGCGTGCATTGGATTCCGCTGCGGGGACCGGCAAATGGGTGTTTGTAAAGGCAGGCATTCATACATTTCCGGCAACGCTGAAGATCCCCTCCGGCATTACCCTTATGGGCGCCGGGCCCTCCACTATCCTGTTCCTCGATCCGGCATCCGGGGAGAGGGAGGCGATGATCAATGCGGATATCGATGTCCATGATATAACGATCCGCGATCTGGTCATCGAAGGATGCAACAGGACGGATCCCGGTACGGACCCCAATGCTTTCCGCTCTTTTAAGGGGGGTTACAACCGGGGCGGCATTTTGTTCCGTTCGGAAAAAGACGGTCAGATGCAGCATATCAACCTTATCGATCTTACCATCCGGAATTCAACGTATTCCGGTGTTTCCATCAGCGGAGGCGGCAATATCAGTATCATCAACTGTGATCTCAGTGAGAACGGCGCCAGCCCGCCACCCGGGCCAAAGCTGGTACACAACCTTTTGCTTGCGCATTGTACAGGCGTCAACATCAGCGGCAGCAGGCTGGTGACCTCGCCATCCGGCAGCGGGATCTCGCTGGACCACTGCAGCGATGTATCCGTTACCAATTGCGAGATCGCGCGTAATGGTTATTATGGGGTGCTTATTGCGGAAAGCAAGAATATTTCGGTAACGGGAAATCTGATAGAGGCGAATGACCTCAGCGGCGTGATGGCGGAATTCTTATTCAATGGCAATGAAAATATAACGATCAGCAATAATCGTATTCAATATAACAATGGCTATGGCGTGGAAGCGTTTGCCGTCAGGAACGGCAAAGCGGACAGCAATAGCTATGAAGGGAACGGTAATCATGCGGAGCAGCAGAAAATAAGCGCTGAAAAATTCATTCTGCTGAATAAGTAAATCAATCTTTTTTAACGGCAATATTGGCTATATGAAACTAAACAAGCTTTTTACGGCTACGGTACTTCTTTTTTTTATTCATCATATCCTTATTGCGCAGACCGACTTTATCGGCTCTCCGGCCAATTTCCCTGGTCATCCCCGCATTTTGCTGCTGAAGGGTGAGGAGAATGCGATTAAAAAGACCATCGGCGGGGATAAGATCTGGGGTAAGATGCAGCAGGCCATAACCGACGAGTCGGACCGGTTGTTGACCGTTCCGCCGGTGGAAAGGATCCAGATAGGCCGTCGCCTGCTGGATAAATCAAGGGAAGCGCTCAGGCGGCTGTTCTTTCTTTCCTATGCGTACCGTACCACACAAAAACCGCAATACTTGCAGCGTGCGGAAAGAGAAATGCTGGCCATTGCCGCATTCAGTGACTGGAACCCTCCCCATTTTCTGGATGTAGCCGAAATGACCATGGCGATGTCGATAGGGTATGACTGGCTGTATAACGAGCTTTCGCCCGCATCGAGATCCGTCATAAAAGAAGCGATCCTGAAAAAGGGTATCGAGCCTTCACTCGATCCTAAGAACAACGGCTGGCTGAAGGTGGAGCACAACTGGAACCAGGTATGCAATGCCGGGATGACCTTTGGGGCGCTCGCCATTTATGAAGACAGTCCGGCGCTGGCCAGACAGATCATCAACCGGGCCATCGGGACGGTCGTATCGTCTATGAAAGATATGGCGCCGGACGGGGCTTATCCCGAGGGATATGGATACTGGGGCTATGGGACAAGCTTCAATGTATTGCTGATCAGCGCACTCGATAAGGCATTTGGAAAAGATTTCGGATTGAGCGATATGCCGGGGTTCTTAAAGACCGGCGGGTTCCTGGAAAATATGACGGGGACTACCGGAAGGCCGTTTAACTTCTCGGATGCAGGAGGTGGCGGTGGTATCGAACCGGCTATGTTCTGGTTTGCGCATAAAAATGCGGACCCGTCGCTGCTGTGGGTGGAGCGCAGCCGTTTGCTGAACGAAGATCCAAAAAGACATGTCAATGACCGGTTGCTGCCCGCGATGATGATCTGGGGCGGTGGGGTCGGCATCGAAAATATAACAGCGCCGAAGGCGACCATGTGGGTGGGCAGGGGTAAGAATCCGGTAGCGCTGATGCGTACTTCGTGGACGGATACCGCAGGCATATATATTGGTATGAAGGGCGGTTCCGGTTCTGTAAACCACGCTCATATGGACGTAGGGTCTTTTGTAATGGATGCCGATGGAGTAAGGTGGGCGATGGATTTTGGCGCGCAGGACTATGAATCGCTGGAATCCAAAGGCATGCAGATTTTTGGAAGGACCCAGGACGCACAGCGCTGGACGGTGTTCCGGTATACCAACCAGGCGCATAACACGCTTACGATAAACGACCAGCATCAGCGGGTGGTGGGATATGCCGCGATCACGGGATCTTCTTCATCAAAAGATTTTATGAATGCCGTTACCGATCTTTCGGATGTCTATAAAGGTGCGGTCGCAAAGGCGCAGCGGGGCATAGCGATCGTCGACCGGCAATGGGTCGTGGTGCGGGACGAGATCGAGGCGGCCGATACGCCAACGACGATACGCTGGACCCTGGTGACACCAGCCAGTGTGACGATAACGGGAAAAAATACCGCAGAGTTGACCAAGGCCGGCAAGAAGCTGTTCCTGCGGGTAGAGGTGTCGGGTGGGGATCTCGTCATGAAGACATGGCCCACGGACCCGCCGCCTGCCAGCTACGACGCCCCTAACCCCGGCACGATCAGGACGGGCTTCGAACTGACCATACCGGCCAGGTCAACCACGGCCATGACGGTATCGCTGATACCGGAGAAGGCGGCCGCCATAGCCAATAAAAAAATAAATCCTTTGGCATCGTGGCCAAAGGACGGGAAGTAACGTGAAGACCCATTTAAGCTGATGAAAAAAAAGCAACCCCGCAAGAACTCCATACATGATATCGCAAGGAAATTGCGGTTATCCCCCGCAACGATCTCCCGTGTGCTGAACAACCATCCTCATGTCCATAAGGAAACGAGAAGCAAGGTAATGGCGATGGTGGAAGAGGTAGGCTATAAGCGCAACGCCATGGCTTCGGGGCTCAGGAGCAACAAAACAAATACGGTTGGTCTCATCGTTCCGCGCATATCCATGTTCTTTCATGCCGAGATCATTACTACTATCCAGAATGAATTGCATGCGCATGGCTATAACCTTATCATCTGTCAGTCGAACGACAGCGTCGAGGTAGAAAAAGAACTTACCCGGACCCTGTTCGCCTCCTGCGTGGATGCCGTAATTGCGGCCTGCACGTTATTTACTACTGATTTCAGTCATTTCGATGTAATGACCCAGGCAAATATCCCTGTCATTTTTTATGACCGTGTTCCGGTGCAGCCTTATCCGGCCTGTATCGTAAAGGGGGATGATTTCCGCGGCGGCTATCTGGCCGCGATGCATTTGCTGGAGCTGGGCTGCCGGAGGATCGCTTATATATCGGGCCCGCTGAACTGCAGCATCTATATCGATCGCTTTGCCGGTTTCCAGAAGGCCATGCAGAAGTATGACGCGCCGATCCTGGACGGCCAGGTATTCTATCATGAGCTCAGCGCCGCGAATGCAAGAAAGACGATGAAGAAGCTGTTTGCAAAAAGGCCTTATCCGGATGCCATCTTTGCCGCCAATGATGTGAGCGCGCTGGAAGCGCTGAATTTTGCCAAGGAGATCGATGTGCAGGTGCCCAATGAGCTGAAGATCGTCGGTTATTCAAACGACCCCCGCTCTTCCATTGTTACCCCATCCCTGACGACGATCGAGCAGTTCCCGGCAAATATTGGAAAGGTAATTGTTACGGAGCTGGTCAAAATGCTGAAAGAAGATACGGGTAATGATGCCCGGACGATTGCCGATTTTCCGCAGATCACTACCGCTGTCGGACTGATACGACGGATGTCGACCTGATGGTCGGGCGCTGGAGCCGGGAGTGGTCTCCAGGACCGGAAGCTGGTCGGGGGCCGGAGCCGGGATGCTACCGGGCGGCTGGTATCAGGCCCTGGTCGATTCCCTGACAATCAGGGTAGATCCGATCACGATGTTCTCATCCTTCAGCTGAAAAGATTTCTTGTCCAGCGCCTTGAAGAGCATGGCCGCGGCTTCCTTGCCAATCTCAAAAGCGGGTTGTGTTATAGTCGTTAAGGATGGGTTCAGATAAGCGGCCATTTTCATGTTGGAGAAACAGATGACCTTTACATCCTTTGGTATGGACAGGCTCAGCTGCCGGCATGCTTCGTATACGCCCAATGCATATTGCTCCACCGCCGCAAAAATGCCGTCTGGCTTTTGTTTTGCCAGCAATTCCTTTATCATGGCGACATCCCGCTGGTCATTATTGACGCATTCTACGATCAGCGATTCATCCACCGGCAAGCCATGATCGGTCAATGCCTGTAAATAGCCTTTCATTCTTTTTTTACCGATGGAAATATTGGAGGACATGGCCAGGTGGGCTGGTTTTTTACAACCCTGGTCGATCAGGTGTTTGGTGGCGAGATAGCCGCTTTCATAATCATCCGTGGTGACTTTGACCGTATTGAACGGTTCGCAGACCCGGTCGAAAAAGACGACGGACAATCCGTTCTTTTCCAGTTGGTGAAGATGGGTATAGTCCGTGGTGGTGCTCGACACCGAGATAAGCACCCCGTCGACGCGGCCGCCGTGGAGATATCGGGTCAGGGCTATTTCTTTGTTTACGTCTTCATGCGTCAGGTAGATCAGCACGTGGTAATTTTTTTCCTGCGCTATGGATTCGATCCCGTTGATGGCAAGGGTAAAAAAATTATTGGCTATCTCCGGTATGATGATGGCAATGGTCTTGCTTTTATGCTTACGCAGGCTGCTGGCGTAGGGGTTGGGCTGATAATTCAATTCAGTGGCCAGCGCAATTACCTTCTCTTTTGTCTCTTTACTGATGTCATGACTATCACGCAACGCTTTTGATACTGCTGAAATAGACAGGCCGAGGATCTGGGCGAGTTTCTTGATATTCACTGATTCCATTCTGCAATTCTGCTATTGTAAGGTTTGAAGGTAGCGTAAAAACGGCTTTTTAAAAATATTTCCGTTGAATATCGGATAATCCGGAATATCCTGTTATCTTTGATATCATAATGATATCAAAATAGTATAAACCATGCAAACCGAAAAAATAATCACGCGAACCGAAAAAATACTCGAACCCGGCAGCGGCTATACTGCCCTGGTCTTTCTTTTTATGCTGTTCATTATTACTATCGTGTTGTTTGGCTATGGGCAGCAGGGCTGGGTTGCTCTCCTGTTCCCTGTTTTCGCCTTCCTGGCAAAAGGCCTTGTCATGATCAACCCCAACACTTCCAAGATCTTACTGTTGTTCGGCGCCTACCAGGGCAGCGCCAAAGAGAGCGGGCTCTACTGGGTGAACCCTTTCTACCAGCGGATGACCGTATCGCTCCGGGCCCGCAATTTCCAGAGCGAAAAAGTAAAAGTGAACGACAAAATGGGCAACCCCATCATGATCAGCGTTATCCTGGTGTGGAAGGTAAAGGATACATTCAAAGCCACTTTCGAAGTGGACAGATATGAAAATTTCATCGAGATCCAGACCGACTCGGCGGTGAGGAAACTGGCCGCTTCCTATCCCTATGACCATTTCGAGGATGAGCGGGCGTCCATCACGCTGAGCACCGATTTCGACGAGATCAACCGGAGCCTGGAAAGAGAGATCGCGGAAAGACTGGTGATCGCAGGGATAGAAGTGGTCGAAGCGCGTATCTCCCATCTGGCTTATGCACCCGAGATCGCCCATTCCATGCTGAAAAGACAACAGGCCTCGGCGGTCGTAGCGGCCAGGAATAAAATTGTAGAAGGGGCTGTCGGTATGGTGGAAAGCGCATTACATCTCTTATCGTCCAAGGGGATCATCGATCTGGATGAAGATAAGAAAGCGGCCATGGTCAGCAACCTGATGGTCGTGCTTTGCGGTGACCGGGATACCCAGCCTGTGCTCAACACGGGTACCTTAAACCAATAATCTATGGCGGAAAAAAAGCCTTTTGCTTTAAGAATGGATGTGGATACCATGAAGGCGATCGAGAAATGGGCTGCGGACGAGTTCCGCAGCGTCAATGGCCAGATCGAATGGATGCTGTACCGTTCCCTGAAAGAAGCAGGAAGGCTTAAAAATAAACCGGATAAGAACAAGGGCGAGAAAAAAGAGGATTGAAGATCTGCTGTCGGGGACCCGTTGGTCCGTCGTGAGAGGCCAAATAAAAATCGGATGTTGTGCGGTAGTTTGCCATTTACGCCTACCTTTGCGCCGGTGTTGAAATATCCGGTCACGATATTATTGATCCTGCTGATAGCGCTGCAAACCTTCAGCAAATGGGCCCTGATCCTGGAATACCGGGTTAACAGGGATTTCATCGCCAAAAATCTCTGCGTGAACCGGGACATCATTTCCTGCTGTGCGGGTAAATGTTACCTCAATAAGAAACTGGCCAAAGACGAGGCGCCGGAACAGGGGCCCGGTAAATCCGCGCAGAAGGAAACATCCCCGCTCCAGCTTTTTTTCCTGCAAACAAATACTCCTGATCATCTGCCCATGGTGGCGGACTTCTCCCACTCGACACGCTGGCTGCCCGGCTGTTCTCAGGAACATATCCTTTCTTTCTTCGAGCCTCCCCAGGTATAGGTCTTCTACAGGTATTAATCCGTTTGTCTCCGGGAGTGGATCCGTTCTTCTCCCCATTGTCTTATTTACCGATACATCCTTTCCGGAATGAAATATCTATACCAAACCCTTCTGGCGGGCGGCATGGCTTTTTTCAGCATGCGGGCATTTTCTCAGAAGACACCAAGCCCGCTCTCTTTGCCAGCGGCCGGGCAAGCTGCGCGCAAAGCGTCCGATAAAGTCCCGGATAGCACGCAGGATGGCTCCGCCTTCCACAGCCGGCTCCAGGAGCTGGTCGTCAGCGCAAGCCGTACAGCCCAGAAAAGAACGGAATCGCCCATTGCCATTGCCGTCATCAGCCAGCAGACGATACTGGATACAAAGGCCAGCCGGCTGGACGCGCTCCTGAATAAAGTAAGCGGCGTATTCATGGTGAACCTCGGCAATGAACAGCATGAAATGAGCATCCGCCAGCCGATGACGACGCGCAGTCTTTTTCTTTACCTCGAGGATGGCGTTCCCATCCGCACCACCGGCATCTTTAATCACAACGCCCTGCTGGAAATGAATATGACAGCGGCCAGACAGCTCGAGATCATCAAAGGCCCGGCTTCTTCTCTTTATGGCGCAGAGGCCATCGGGGGCGCTGTCAATATGATCACCCAGGCGCCACCCGCTCTTGCCGGAGCGAAGCTGAGCTTGCAGGGCAGCAACGACGGGTATAAACGGGCAGATGTCCAGGCCGGCAATACTTTTGGGAAGCTGGGGTTGCTGGTCAGCGGTTATTATGCCGACCGCAGCAATGGTCCCGTCGACCAGACCAACTATCACAAGACGGCGCTTACCCTCCGCGGCGATTATGCCATCAGCGATAAGACCACCTTCAGCAACAGCATCACGTATGTCGATTACTACAGCGATATGGGTGGCGGAAGTCTGGACAGCGCTCATTTTGCGCAGCGGAACTATTCCACGCTGTACAGCTTCAATTACCGCAAGGTGAACGCCCTGCGGATCCGTTCTACACTCAGCCATAGCTGGAACGATCGCGGTTCCACGCAGATCACGCTGGCCTGGCGGAACAACTCGGTGAAGCAAAATCCTTCTTATTATGTCACCAATAATTTCTCCGATCCGTTGTCGGCGAACGGGCAGATCAACAACAGCTCATTTTCCAGCTATATGCTCATCGCACAGCATGTTCAGAAAATAAACTGGATGGGCAGCAGGCTGATCGCGGGAGTAAGCGCGGACATAAGCCCAAGCAGCTATGTCGCCAGCTATATCCGGATACGGCGGAACAGCAGCGGTAAGTATATCAGCTATGCCCCAACGGATTCTTTGCTGAGTAACTATTCCACGGGCATCAGCAATCTGGCGTCCTATCTCGACTATGAGCTCAGTCCGTTCAGGGGGTTCCGGCTGGTGGCCGCTCTGCGCTATGACTTCTATCATTATACTTTCAGGAATGAGCTGCCGCCTTCGGCCCTGACCGGCGCCCCTTCGACCGCCAATGATTTCAACCGGATCACCCCCAAGCTTGGGTTTACGTATAACTACCGGCAGGTGGGGTTCTATGCCAATTACAGCGAAGGGTATGTTCCGCCCCAGGTGACAGAACTGTTCAACAGCGTCAAAGTGCCTTATCTGCAGCCTCAGACCTTTTTCAATTATGAGATCGGGGGATGGCTCTCGCTGCTGGAGAACAGGTTATATGCGGACTGGAGCCTTTATTGGTTGAAAGGCACCAATGAGATCATTTCGGTGCAGCAGGATGATGGGTCATACCAGAACCAGAATGCGGGAAAGACCCGCCACCGGGGCATCGAATACGGCATCACGTGGAAGCCGTCGGGGGAATGGATGTTCAGGATCAGCGCCACGAATGCAAAGCATGATTTTATATACGATGTGGAAAAAGCCGGAGCCGGCCAGGCCAACTACAGCGGGCATGAGATGGCGGCGGCCCCGCATTTTATCGCCAATGCGGAGGTGGTTTACAGGCCGGTGTTCTTTAAGGGCTTCCGGATCGGCGCCGAATGGCAGCACCAGGGCAGCTACTGGCTGGACAATGCCAACAGCGGAAAATATCCAGGCTCCGAAGTGTTCAATTTCCGGACGGGATATGCCGTCGGGAGATTCGATTGCTGGGTCAACGCGCTGAATGGCTTTGACCGCTATTATGCTGTGCTGGCCGCTAAATCCACCTATGGCTATACGTATAACCTTGGCGATCCGCGGGAGATCACGGTTGGGTTGTCCTGGAAGTTTGGAAAATAAACAGCCTGCTGCGTCTGGCCGCAAAAAAAAATTTACGGATGAAAAAAAGAGTATACCAATGGCATCGCCGGTTGTCCCTGATCATCGCCGTGCCGGTGCTGCTCTGGGCGGCCAGCGGATTCATGCACCCGATCATGACGAATATCCGCCCGGATGTGGTGACACAGGGGCTGACGGCCGTGCCGGTCGACAGCAGCAAGATCCGCGTGCCGCTGCAAACGGCTCTGCTGAAGAACCATATCGATTCTTTTGTCCGCTGCCGGCTGGTGCATATCGACAGCAACTGGTTTTATCAGGTGCAGAAAGAGCAGGGCAAGGAACCTGTTTATATGGGGACGCTGAATGGGAAGATCCTCGCGGCCGGGGACTGGCTCTATGCGCAGTAT